>JAAYUZ010000164.1 GCA_012517385.1 Treponema sp.
ATCCCCCAGTTTTTTTAACTGGGCCGTTTCTTCCCGGATTCCCCTTAAAATAGTACTTAATTGGGTCGTAAAACTGTTAAAATACTGGGCCATCTTTCCCAACTCAGATGAATCCCGGATCGTAATTTCCCTGGAAAGATCACCCTCCCCCCGGGCAATGGAATCGAAAGTATCCATTACTTGCACTACGGGAGTCCGTATGGAATTGGCAAAAATAAGACCGCTAGAGATAATACCTAGTACCATAATCATGACAAGAACAATAATGACAAAGAACCCAGC
Organism: Treponema sp.; assembly: GCA_012517385.1. Lineage (GTDB taxonomy): Bacteria > Spirochaetota > Spirochaetia > Treponematales > Breznakiellaceae > Gracilinema. Next base: position 283 of record JAAYUZ010000164.1, read on the forward strand.
ACTATATTTGTTATCCATCTGAACAGACCGATCGATAAGTTTCCCCAGTTCGGCTTTCACCGTTGTACTAAGATCATTTACAAGCCCGGTTCCCTTATCCCAAAGCACTTCGTAGGAGGTTGTATATCCCGTTCCCCAGTTACCGGACATATTTTTTACAAACACATCAAAAAGACTATTCTCTATAATTGAATAGGCTTCACTGCTCTTTAGATCTGTTATGGCCTTTTGAGTTTCCGAGGAGAAAATGATGGCAGGGCTATTCAGATAATTCTCAAAGCCCTCATAGGTTTCGATTAAATCCAAAAGACGTTTTTTATCGGTAATATGATGCTGGCCCGAGAGGATACTCCCCAATAGTCCCCGGGTTGCGGCAATCGATTCCTGGGCCTGCATCAGGATCCCCATGGAAGACATAACCTTACCTATTCCACCTATGGTGGGTTGGTTTACCGCCTTATTTGAGACCCCAAGCAGGGTATTAATCAGATCCGTATAGGCATCAAACACATCATAAAAGGTGGTAAAACCTCTGGTATCAACAAGGGCCCGCGCAGACTTAAGTTCTTGGGAAACCTGCTCCCGTTCATCGGTTAGATATGCAGCTTGGGACGCATCCTTAAGCCAGCGATCCAGTTCCGAATCAACCTTGGTCCGTTCTGCTTCTATCTTATCCCCCTCCTTTCCGGAGCTGGCAAAGATACTGGAAAGCCCCCGTTCCCGTTGCAGGGCCGTTACCAGGTCCCCGGTTACACCCATGAGCCGGATGTTCTGTTGCTGACTCTTATACAGCTTATAATCGGAATAATTTTTATTAAAATTTATCCCTTCCCTGACCAAGAAAAAAGCGAGGGGCACCATAAAAAGGATGAACAAACGGCTGCGTATGGACAATCTCATAATTAAAACCTCCAAGGTTTTGTTTAACTCATTAAAAAATTACTATATAGTACCCCTATTTGCAACCATCTGGACAGATGATTTTTACTTATTTATTTACAAATTCATTGGCCATCGACTATACTGTAAAAAGAGTTTTAATATGAAATCAATCGGTACCTATGTAAAAAGACCGCTTATCATTTCGCTTTTCACATTTATTTCAGTAATTTTGGTATTTATCAGCCTCTATCACGCCATAGAGGACTACAACAAGCTACTGATGGACAGTACCAGGATCTCTAATGGAATAAATCCCCTCTTTTCTCAGGGCATTATAAATAATGAGACTATCGAACTCGTGGATACCTATATACCTGGGAATCTGCTGGGTGAGCTTAAGGCTCGCAATGACATTCCAGCTCTGCAGAACGAAGCCCGCAGAATTATGAAAGAAATTCAGGACCTGCGAACCCAACATGTAAACACCCTTATAGTCTATCTGCGTTATGGTCTCTTTTCCATGATCCTCCTCTTTTTACTTTTGATTATCCTCATAATAATTACAAACAATGCAGTCCATAAGGTGATCCTTACATCAAAAAACATGGTACTCTATTTTGGCCAGACCATTTTAGGGGGAAGGGATCCTCTAGAGACATCCATAGATTCCCACTTTACCGATTTCTCCAAAGCAAGACATTACAAAGAAATCCAGGAAATAGAAGCCTTTTTTCAACGCACCCTAGATCGGATGAACCTTATCCAGGAACTGCTTACCATGGACCTGGGCTTTTCTATAGAAACTTTTATCGATCAGTTTGGCAATCTCTTCTGTTCAGATACCTATCAGCAGATCCTCCCCTGTGACCGTTTCTCCTTAGCCTTATATGAAGCAGATCAGAACCTGCTTGTGGCCTACCATGCCACGGTCCGCGGGAACCAGCCCATATTGCTCCAAACAGGATTCTGTCAACCCCTTTCCGAAACATCCCTTAGACTAGTACTGGAACAACGCAGCCCCTACCGGATTATCAATAATCTCGAAGAACGGGACTCAATGTCCGCACAGCTCCTCCTCCAGGAAGGGATCCGATCCAATCTCACCGTGCCGATCATCATTAACGAAAGGCTCTTTGGCTTTTTATTTTTTGCCCACAGGGAATCGGATACCTACACCGATGAAACAGGAAAGATTGCCACCATGGTATCAAATATACTCCGCTCCCGCCTGTTCTATTCCCATGCAATTCAGAAAACCCTCTCTGTTTTTGGTGATGGAATTGTCAACATTGTCGAATTTAAGGACGATGAAACCGCGGATCATACCCGCCGGGTGTCCCTCTACGCGGAACTCATTGCGGACGATCTACGGCAAAGGGGCCATATTACA
>JAAYUZ010000165.1 GCA_012517385.1 Treponema sp.
CCCTGGCCCGTGAAATTATCGCCGGCCGCTATAAGGAAGGCTCTGAGGTCATTGTAGACCGCGCTGGGGATGGGCTCATATTTAAATAAGCCATATACTGTTTTGGGGCTGTCGAAAAGAATCTAGACAGCCCCTTTTTTTTAATACTCCTCTGAAAAAAAAGCCCCGCTTTGCTATACTGGGACTCAAGGAGGACCTATGCGCGCCTTGAAAAAGTATCTATCGCTTATTGTTGCTGCAGGGCTTTTACTGCCGGTGCAGCTCTCCGCCCAGGAAGGGGCTCTGGAACTGATTCAATTTTTAGAGCTCTTTGGAACCACCGCAAGCGTTCAAAGTGACGCCGCAGGAAGTTTCATCAACCCTGCTCTTGGGGCTACCATGCCGTTTCTGAGCACCCAGTCGGATTTCTGGGTCTTTGCAGATACCAGGGATCTTTCAAAGGTGAACCAATGGGGTTACTTTTATGCGGATCCCATGATGCAGTTTGGGATTTATAGCCGTCCGCTCCAGGATACTTCAACCCAGACCGACCTGCACTTTGGTATTTCAGGTGGAAACCGAAGCTATGCCTTTGGTCTGGCCAATATAAGTCTTTTTAATGAAAAACGTAGTGTCTACGATTATTTTAATTCCCTCCAGGCAGGAATATTGCTGCGGCCCCTTCGTGAGACCTCCCTTGGGCTTACCTACACGCAACAATATACCAGTAATAAATGGAATCTGCTTGTGGACGGCGGTATCCGCCCTCTGGGCACAAACCTGCTTACCCTGTTTGGTGCCTGGTCTGCATCGAATTCATTCACCGATCCATCCACTCAAAAGTGGCTTGCCGGTATAAGCTTCATTCCAACTAAAGGATTTGAGGTTTATGGTAAATATATCAGTTCCGGTGCGCTTACACTGGGGATGAGCCTGAGGGTGGGTGGTCTTGGTTTTGGAACCTCTATCGCCTCAGAGAATATTGATTTTAGTGGACCTATTCAGGCTGGTGCAGGCATTTCCTTTGCAACCAATAAGGAAGGCTATGCAATGGTTGTCCCCAGCGCTCAGAAGACCTATGTGGAGCTTTCTTTGTGGGACCTTTCTGCGAGCCCTGATCTTTTTAAGAGTTCCAGCTCTCTTCTTGTGGTCCTGCAGACGATCGATTCGGCAAAAAAGGATCCAAATGTAGAAGGACTCATTCTAAACACCGCCTCCCTTTCTGCATCCCAGAGCGACCAGTGGGAATTGCGGAAGGCCCTGGAGGAATTTAAAACATCTGGTAAAAAGATCATTGCCTTTGTTGAAAGCCCCAATTTTGATGTGTATGCCCTGGCGACCGTGGCGGACCGCATCGTAATGGATAGCCAGGGTACCATAAGTTTTGATGGCTATGTGGCAGGCCGGGGTTATTTTAAGCATACCCTGGATAAGCTTGGTATCGGATTCCGGGAACTAAGATATTTTACGTATAAATCAGCGGCGGAGTCTTACAGCAGGGACAGCCTGTCTCCTGCAGATCGGGAACAGTACGAAGCCTATCTGGACAGTACGTTCCGTACTGTGAAAGATGCCATCCTCATGGGCCGAAAGCTCTCCGAAGACCAGTTTACACAACTATTGGAAGAAAATTTCCTTCTCAGTCCCCGGGAGGCCCAAAAGGCCGCATTGGTCGACTACCTAGGAAGAGAAGATGCAATCCGCAGTGCCATAAAGGATCTATCGGGGAAAGAACTAGCTGTACTGACCTATGGGAATGCAGACTTGAGCTTATTCCAGAAAAGTTCCAACCCCTTTATGACCCTTGCCTCATATCGTACCCCTACGGATCAGCAGGATGTATGGTCTGAACCACCCCATCTGGCAATCGTATATGCCAATGGATCCACATCCCTGGAAGGCGGAATGAATGCCCGCAGTCTTTCAAAAATCATTGAAAATCTGGGGAATGATCCTGGTGTGAAGGGCATAGTACTTAGGGTCGATTCCCCCGGGGGTGATGCTATTGCGGCGGACTATGTGGCAGAGGCAGTAAAGAAGGCGAAGAATCAAAAGCCAGTCTATGTGTCTATGGGATCCGTAGCTGGTTCTGGTGGCTACTGGGTTTCCATGTATGGCTCAGAAATTTATGCTACACCCTATACCATTACGGGCTCTATCGGTGTCATAGCTTCCTGGTTCTACGATGCGGGGTTGAATAATAAGCTCGGTCTTTCCATAGATCTCATAAAAAGGGGCAGCCATGCGGACCTGAACGCGGGTATTCTGCTTCCCTATCGTGATCTCAGTCCTCAGGAAGTAGAAGAATATCATCAATGGATTCTGGAACTCTATGATGATTTTGTAAGCCGGGTTGCTGCAGGTCGGTCAATGCCGAAAGAAAGGGTACAAGAGCTTGCCCAGGGTCGCATTTATGCCGGTGAAGATGCGGCTAAAAATGGACTCATTGATGGCATACAGGGTCTGGCAGGTACTCTCTCTGCTTTAAAGAAGTCTTTGAATATACCGGAGGATGCGGAGCTGATTATCGATGAATATCCCTATCCCAATCCCTTTGAAGCCTTCCTGGCATCGCTGAACCAGGTTTCCATGCCCAGAAGCCGGCTGGCTCTTTTAGCAGCTAAAATCGCTCGGGATATGAAAGCTCCACAAATGAGTCCCCTTGCCCTTAGCAGTTTTACTGACATCATGGCTCCAAGGTTCAATAATAACGGCAAGGTTCAGGCTGTCATGTCCCTTGAATCTCTGGAATTGCTTTACGGGGCTGAGGGCGCTCCGGAACGCATATTCTGAGTTATTAAACTCGAATCGATAATAATAACCACCCTGCCTTCAGCAAGAAGGCGGCGGTTATTATCTGAGGAGAGCAGCACCAGCGCATCATCCTTGCTGATGACCGGGTCGGTTGGCATGGTTCCAAAGACCTTGTCTGCCAGGATACGCAGGGGGCGTTCTCCTATCAGGTCCTGCAGGGCTGGATCGATGCCTGAAGGGGTCGATTGTATGACCTTATCAGCAGTACTGTACCGTACTATTCCTCTGGTCTTTGCGATTTCTGGAATTACCATATTACGTTCATACACCAGTGTGCCCTCTGAATCCCATATTTTCGGAAACAGGCAGGGAATAAGACGGCTTGTACCTTGTCGGCCATAGATTGGCAAAGCATCCTGGGCAAAAATAACTATGCCCGTATAGTTTTTAGAAATCTGGGGTGTCAGGGGCCGTGGCAATGAGGCCGCTTTTTGATGTCGGATAAGCAAAGCTGAAAGCCCTGTAAGAGAAATGGTTCTATTTCGATTTAGACTATTATTTACCAGGTCTAAAACTGCAGGAGACTTAGCTGCTTTTCCTAATAACAAATCCAAATCAAGTGGAGACAGTTGTCCCTGCTGAATCATGGTCTCTAAAATAGTAGAACTATCAATGGGTATCGAAAATAGATAGGGTGAAAGAATCCGAGGAAATTCAATATCCAGCAATTCTTCGCCGTGGGCCCTGCCGGTGGGCAGCTCCAAGCCAGCGGATGATAAATCAAGCTTAACCGTAGCAGCGAGTTCCATTCTATCCCATTGCAAAACAGGTGAAATGGTGAACTTTAAGTTTTCGGACTGAGCAAAAATCGGGACTATAAAACAGAGAGAGCACAAGAGGGTGGCCACCGTTACAAAACGTCTTGGGGAAACTATATGCATTATTGGGTCTCCACCTTTTTTATCGGCGTTTTCAGTTTAGAACCTTCGCGCAATAGAGAAGAGAGACTTAAACCATTCGCTGTAGCAAGTACCTCCGGGTCTACATCATAGGCCAGAGCGATGGACCAGAGGGTTTCCCCCTTCTGTACTACATGGGTACCCTCAAAGGCAATAGAAGTGGCGGCTATGGATTGTCGTTCATAGGGGCCTACATTTTTTAATGCGGGGATTTTTATCTTTGATCCAAGCTGCAGGTAACGTTCCTGAATTCCAGGATTCGCCTGTTTTATTTGTTCAACACTGACGCCATAATGGCGTGAAAGGGCAGAAAGGGTATCCCCGGAATGTATGGTATGATAATAGTAGAGTACCAGAGGTTCATCGGTCTTTGTAAGAATTGCCTGTACTGCTTCTTTATATTCAGCAGGTATTTTTAATTGATATTTGGGATCTGAAGGTGTGATACCATAAAATAGTTCGGGGTTCAAAGTTTTTAAGAGCCCTTTTCCGATACCTGCCTTCTCTTCTATCAGCTTAAGGTCCGCCATTCTGCCCACAGGGATTTGTTCTAGTACAGGGGGCTCATTCCAGTCCACTTCTAAACCATACTTTCCAGGATTAGCCAGGATAGATGCAATGGCAAGAAATTTTGGTACATAATGGATTGTTTCCTGTTTTAGATACTGCTTTTCACTTAATACCCAGTAATCCCTTATACCAGCCTTCTGTACCGCCCGCTGAACCGCTCCAAGTCCGGCATTATAGGCTGCCAGAGCCAAAGCCCAGTCGTTAAAGTATAGGTAATTGTCCTTAAGTTTTCTTAATGCTCCCCGGGTCGATTTAATAAAATCCCGGCGATCATCCCTCCATTCATCGATCACCATTCCGTAGCCGCCGATGCTATTTTTCATAAACTGCCATAATCCGACTGCACCGGAACGGCTAACGGCACTTGGTAAAAAAGCGCTTTCTATTACAGGGAGATAGGCGAGTTCTGGTGGTAAATTCATCGCTTCAATTTCATTTCTAATAAAGGGCAGGTATGGTTTCCCCCGTGCTAAAACAGTTTGCAGCCAGAGCAGCCCTGCAGGACTGGTATATTGTTTGATGTATTGCTGTGTCAGGGGGGCATCTCGCCCATATATTGATAGTTCAACACCCTGCTTCCCATGCCATTCCAGCTTGATTCCATTTATCGATAGGGCTTCTAAAATATTCTGGTCCTGCTCCATTCCTATAGAGCTCCGAAATATGGAGCCATTCTGTCGGGATTGTTCTGCAGCAGGCTTTATTTTCTGAATTGCAAGGTTTTGTGATAGGGGTACAGGTTCTGTAGCATAAAGAGTTATTTTAAAAAAAATAAAACTGAAAAAAATAACAATTCGTGTATGTTTATTACACATTACAATTTTTCCCCATAGTAGACGCCGGCCCATTCCCAACGGCCATGAATTTCCGGATCTGCGGGAAAATAGATCTTACGAAAGTAAAGATACCAGGTAGTGATCCGCTGGGTCCATCCCCAGGTTTTCAAGTAAGCCTCATTCGCGTTAGAACTTGCATCGACCGTTTCGGCATAACGAATTCGGTTTCTAGCCATAAAATCTGAAAGATTGAATTCATCCATCCCCACCGATTGGTTAGCGTCCTGTCCCCATGAAACCGCAAAAAAATTGACCTTAGCCCGGAGCCGTCGTAATTCCCGGCTGCTTCCTGAATCGAGGGCTTTTTTTATTGCTGCTACGAGGCTGTCCAGAGAATCATAGGTCCAATCCTTTGGGGAATTGTAGTAATCTACCAGCTTCATAGCATAGCCGAGTGCATCGGGAAAACCCTGGATGGATGAGCTATAATATGGAAGGAATTTTGAATATGTCTGTATTGCCATATCCCACTCACCGGTTTTTTCATAGGCCTGGGCAAGCATAAAATGGGCTGTACCCAGGTCGATTTTATCAGGGAAGCGGGCTATTAACTCTTTATAGTACCGGATCTGATGTTCCGGCTGTTTCTCCAGCTGAATTAATTGTTTTAGGCATTGGAAGTGAATAGATTCACCCTTAACAAGCAAATCCGGGTATCTGGTAAGAATGCGGTTAAAATAAATGGTCGCCACAGGGCCCGCATCCTGTTTCATATAGGCATAGGCTACCATCAATAACAGGTACGCGTTATAGGGATCCTGGGGATGATTTGCAACCCATTCTGTTAAAAAATTGGTTAGTTTTGCATATTCTTGCTGGCTTAAAAGTTCATTGGCAATTTCCCGAACTATGGAAAATTGTTCTTCCCCAGGGTGGGTTTCTGCTTTTAGAAGGCGGAATAGCTCTTTAAGATTTTCCTGCTGCTTATTATTGCCTACAATGTAATAGGGATCATAAGAAGTGGTAAGTTCGCATGAATTTAAGATGAGAAGTAACAATGCGATTGTTGGTACAATAAAATGCTTACGGCTCATTGATTTTTGATACTATCACAGCCATTTCCCATTGGCAAGGTTTAAGCAGAATCATTATAATAACCATTAATGAATACCAAACCAATGCAAAAGCTTGCCAGTCAGCTCTTATTCTTCATCGGCTTTTCTCTCATGATCCTTGGGTCTATACTCTTTATGGCTAGCCTGTCCGGGGTAGCTAAAGTTGCGACCATTCCTGCAGCTATCTTCTTACTTATCGGCGTTTTATTTGCCCTTTTTGCATTTAAACTGGTTCATAGACTTCAGTATATGTTCTTAGCTGCCTTCTTTATCCAGCTTGGTCTCTTTCTTTTATTGATAATTTTAAAAACTATCCCCTATCCTTTTTCAAAAGTCTGGCCGGCCATATCTATTTTTGCAGGTACCGCATTATTGCCCGCCGCTCGGTTCCGATCCAATCCAAGTATCGCCCGCTTTGTAGTACCCGCAATCGCCTTTATCGTGTTAGGTATTATATTGCTTGTGTTTTCACTTGATATTGTTACCTTTTCCTTTAAAAGGTTTATCCTGACCTCCTGGCCCTTATTGCTCCTTTTTGCAGGTGTGTTTTTACTTTTATTGTCCATGTATCCTGGGCGAAATGAAAAGGATGATAATCAATAACCATTTATGAATTGTACGGGTTGTTTTCGCAGTATCTGTTATTTTTTTTTCATTTTTTTCTCCCTCTTTATAATAAGCGGCTGTGTAAGCACCCCATCAATAAAGGAAACCCCCATTGAACGTAATCCCACCGTCGACAGGGAAGCCAAACCGCCCAGTCTTGCTGATGAAATACGAGGACTTATCGAAACCGGGACCCCACCAGCCTTACAGCGGGCCATCGATTTATTACGAAACCGTGATGTTTCGGATACTGAATTAGGCAGAAGCCTTACTGCTGTTGCGGTTACCCTCTTTAAGTCCGTATATCCCGCACTAGCTGTAGAACTGCCATCCATTGATCCTCCCCCCACTAACAGCTATTCAAAAATAATGAAGGACGCAGAAAGGGGTATCTATTCACCAGCTCCAGCGAGTTCTCAAGACTTTATAGAAATGGTGCTGCCCTTTACCGCTTTGCTTAATGAAAAACGAACAGAACGCCTCTCTGCATCTCTCCCCGACCTGGAAAGGGCTATAACAATAAATGACAAATCCGTATTACCCTATTATTTTAAAGGGATTGTGTTAGAACGAACCGGCCAAATTGATCAGGCCTTTATAATGTATTCTAAAGCCTATGAGCTGTCTAAGGATTGTTATCCCGCAGCCCTTGCAGCAGCCCGGATTTTATCAACAAAGAATCAAAATGCGGATGCTATCTCTCTCTTATTAGAACTGCTTTCACGATATCCTGAAAACTGGAGTATAAAGAGGGCCTTGGCAATTGTGTATTACAAGACCGGGAACTGGTCCCGGGCTGAGCCAGCCCTGGCAGAATTATTACAGAAGGATCCGAAAGATAAGGAACTTCTATTGATGAGAGCTACGGTGCTTATTGAACAGGGAAAGTACATTCAAGCAGCACCTTTACTGGATGCCTATGGGGCTATGGATAATTCAAATATAAGTTATCTTTATCTCAGGGCTCGTCTGCAGGCAGAGGGCTACAAAAATAGAGATGCGGCGCTTACCTTTCTCAGATCGATACTTCTCATAAATCCATCGGATTCAAATGTAATTACCTATATGGCGCGGCTCCTTATTGAATCTGAGCGTGAAACTGAACGGGAAGAAGGGGCTTCCATGCTGAATATTTTGTTACAAGACCCGATGCCTCCAGCCAATGTTCTCGATTTAGCCGTTATTGTTGCAATCAGGAGGCAGAACTGGACCCAGGCTCAAATGTATAACAATCAGCTGCTTGAAAGCCGTCGTTCATCTTCAGACTTGGAAAATGCGGTCCTTATCCAACAGGGCTTAAAAAAGTATGACCAGGCTCTGCTTTATGCGAAGGAACTCTATGACAGGGATACAGCAAACGAGCAGAATACCTATACCTATGTACTTGCCCTGATAAATGGGGGAAAAAAGGATGATGCAAAAGTAATAATTGAATCCAAATTAGCATCCGTTGCATCCGGAAGTCTGAAGAGTAACTATTACTATTTACGAAGCAGGTTAAAAACCGATGAAGAATCGATCCTCAACGATCTCCGGTCCAGTCTTTTCGAAGACCCCCGGAACTTGAATGCCCTCATCGCCATGCTGGAGATTTACCATCGCCGCAAGGATGATCGGCGGGCAGTATACTATCTTAAACAGGCCCTCTCGCTGTCCCCGGATAACCCCATACTGCAACCATATAAAAAGGAATATGCTAACCAGCTCAATTGACGTAAAAAAATAGGAATAATTCTTAAAAATATTTTTAAAAATACTTGCATTTATTTTCATTTGATATCAAAATACATAGTATCTTCTCACTAAAATCAAATACAAGGAGAATGCTATGGCAAGCCTGAAAGGAACTCAAACAGAAAAAAATCTGCTCACCGCCTTTGCTGGTGAATCACAGGCACGGAATCGGTACACCTATTTTGCCAGCAAGGCAAAAGAAGAGGGTTTTATACAGATTTCTATGATCTTCAGTGAAACTGCGGATCAGGAAAAGGAGCATGCAAAACGGCTCTTTAAATTCCTGGAGGGTGGAGAAGTAAAAATTGAAGCCTCCTTCCCCGCAGGTGTGATCGGATCTACCGCTGAGAATCTGGTTGAAGCCGCTGGGGGCGAAAACTATGAGTGGAAGACCATGTACCCCGAATTTGCAAAAATCGCAAGGGAAGAGGGCTTTTCTGCGATAGCCACGGTGTTCGAATCTATTGCGGTGGCGGAAAAACAGCATGCCAAACGGTATGAAAAGCTCAAAGCTAATATTGATGCAGGCCAGGTGTTTAAAAGGGATAAGCCCGTTGTATGGCGCTGCTTGAACTGCGGCTACCTCTATGAAGGGACTGAAGCTCCAAAGGCATGTCCTGCCTGTGCTCACCCCCAGGCTTATTTTGAACTGTTAGGTGAAAACTACTAGGAGGCAGCTATGACCCAGGTCTCTCAAATATACAAGTGTGAACTCTGCGGAAATATCGTAGAAGTAATTCATGCTGGAGAAGGGGAACTTGTATGCTGCGGTAAGCCCATGAAACTGCTTACCGAAAACACCACCGATGCAGCCAAGGAAAAACATGTACCGGTTATCGAGAAGACCTCCTCTGGCTATAAAGTATCGGTAGGTTCCGTGGCACACCCTATGGAAGAAAAACACTATATTGAATGGATTGAACTGATTGCCGACGGGGTTTCCCATCGCAAATTCCTCAAGCCTGGGGATGCCGCCGTTGCCGAATTTACCTTGACCGCTAAGGCTGTTTCAGCCCGGGAATATTGCAATTTACATGGCCTCTGGAGGGCCTAAGGAGTACAGCATGAAGAAGTATGTATGTGATGTGTGTGGTTATATTTATGACCCCGCAGAGGGTGACAAGGATGGGGGCATAAAACCGGGAACTGCATTTGAAGATCTGCCCGCTGACTGGGTTTGCCCCATGTGCGGAGCTTCAAAGGATGACTTTTCACCGGTAGACTGATCTAAGCTTATTGACAAAGACAAGACCAAAAATCTAGGCTAGAGACTGCATGCAATGTTACCATTGTATGCAGTCTTTTTTTATTGGAGGAGTTATGCTATCACGGGCGGATTTTATTTTTACCATTGGTTATGACGGCCCTGCAGCTGTGGTAGACGGTCAGGCTAAACGAAAATATGGCTCGTTAAGTACAAAAGAGTTGGCAGAAATGGGTCTCTTCAGGGCTGCCTACAGTTCTGCCATCTATTCAAAGGACCCTGCGGAGCTGGATTATGTGATTTCAGCCTACAACAGGGCGGCCAATACCAGTTATGACAGAACTTTCCCCTTTGACCGTCTTTTTGGTGTATTCTCCGTGGATGTTAATAAAGCCATCGTTTTATAGGCTTAGACAAATTGTGCCTTGACCGAGGCATGTGCCTATGGTATTTTACGGAGAAGTCTCTTAATAAGGAAGTTACCCTATGAATACATTTGTATTGCCGCTCCTCATGGGAGCCCCCGATCAGGCTGCTGGTGCTGGCACCACCGCATCCCTTATCTCAACCTTTGTGCCCTTTGGTCTTGTTATTCTTATTTTTTATTTCTTGATTATCCGGCCTCAGAATAAAAAACAGAAAGAAACGGAAAAAATGCTTGCGGCCCTTAAAAAGGGAGACAAGATAGTAACCATTGGCGGGATTCATGGTGTTATTCAGTCTGTGAAAGAAGGTACCGTCGTGGTTAAGGTTGATGATTCAACTAAAATTGAATTCAGCAGAAGCGCAATCGCTTCGGTTGTGGAAAGCGCTAAGGCAGAAAAATCGGCCACAGAAGCAGTTACGGACGAGACAAAATAAACTTTAAATTTCAATAGATAATTGGAGCAACGGCATGAGTAAACGGTATCGGTTCTTCATCATCCTTGCCACGGTCGCGATTGCATTTGCATTCCTTTATCCGACCCTGCGCTGGTATTTTATGGTGCCTAAGGAGGATCAAACCCTCGCATTAGGTTCCCGTGAACAAATTAAGTCCTATGCAAACAGAAAAGCACAGGCAGATATTAAGGAATTAAAGGAATTGGCTAAAAGCGGCGGCGATGTCCCCCAACGGCTTAATTTTTTAATTAAAACCGCCAAGGAAAACTATAAGCTCGCTAAGCTGCCTGCTCCGAAAAAGTGGGATGCCCGTGCGGTTCTGGCTGCCTTTGCAGGCGAAAAAGAAGCCCTGGATGCGATTGAATCAAAGTACCGGGATGAAATCCTTTCCCTTAAGGATCTGCATCAGAGTGCTGTTCAGTTGGGTCTGGATCTTTCTGGTGGTATGAGCGTAGTTATACAGGCAAACCTGGATTCCCTTAAGGAGCGACTTGGCAGGGACCTCACCGATGCGGACAAGGAAGATGCGATGAACCGGGCTCTGGAAGTGCTTAACAGCCGGATTGATAAATTCGGTCTGACCGAACCGGTTATTCGCCGCCAGGGAACTGATCAGATCTACGTTGAAATCCCAGGTGCGGCTGATCCTGAACGGATTAACTCCATTATTATGGGCAAAGGCCGGCTTGCGTTCCATATTGTCGATGATGAAGCGACCACCGCCTTCCGTGCCTATTACCGTGAACATCCGAGCGATACCTTTGATGGCGAAGGTAATCTGTTGAATCCTTCTGTAATTCCCGCCGATACGGTTGTTCGTGGGCTTTACAGTAAAGATAAATACGGTCTCGATACCTTTACTGACTATATTGTTATTAAGAAAGAAGTTGGTCTCGATGGTAACCATATAAAAAATGCTTTGGTTGACAAGGACCAGATTACCGGCAGACCGGAAGTAACCTTCCTTTTGGATACTGAAGGGGGTGATCTTTTCTATAAGCTGACTTCTGCTAACGTTGGGAAATCCCTCGCGATTGTACTGGATGATAAAGTAAAGAGCTATGCAAGAATCCAGGAGCCGATCCGTGACTCGGTCCGGCTTACCGGTTTTGGCGCGGATGAGGCGAATAATATTGCCCTTATTCTCCGTACCGCCGCATTGCCGGTAGACCTCGAAGTGGTGAATCAACAGGCAATCGGCGCTTCCCTTGGTGAGGATACGATCCGGCAGGGACTTAATGCCCTCCTTGGCGGTCTGGCTGCCGTTATGATCTTCATGATTATTTATTATAAGGGTGCTGGTATAAATGCTATGATTGCCCAGATCCTGAACCTTTATTTAATGTTCAGTGTGCTGTCTGCATTTAACCTGACCCTCACACTCCCCAGTATTGCCGGTTTCATTCTGACGATCGGTATGGCTGTGGACGCGAACGTTATTGTTTTTGAACGTATTAAAGAAGAACTTCGCTTAGGTAAAAGCCGGAAAGCTGCGATTGATGCCGGTTTCGATAAGGCCTTCTGGGCTATTATGGACTCTAATATCACCACCTTTATTGCAGCCCTTTTCCTGTCCCAGCTGGGTACTGGCCCAATCCAGGGCTTTGCGGTCAGCTTGGCTATCGGCGTAATTTCCTCGGTCTTTACAGCCCTCTTTGTATCTCGGCTTATCTTTGATTTCGGTACCGATGTCCTGAAACAGAAATCGGTCTCCATCAGCTGGAGGATAAAATAAATGAAGCAGATTATTAAATTTTCCAAGTTTTTTCTCCCCGCTGTTATTATTTCCCTGGTACTGATTGTTTCAGGACTGGTGGGATATGTGGTATATGGCGGTTTTAACCTGGGAGTCGATTTCCGGGCAGGTCTTATTCAGGAAATTCAATTCGCGCCAACTGCACTGCAATTGACTTATACCGGTAAGAGCATGGCTGGAATCTCCATGGATAAAACCAAACTGGAAATTGTCATTTCCGGTTCGGATGTGGAAAAGAAGACCTATTCCTTTGCCTATGCTTCCTATCCAACCCTAGGGGCTTTGGTAGATGCCATGGCTGGTATCGAGGGCCTTAGTGTCCAGGTTATTGCGGATCGGAATGTGGCTACAAATACCTTAGTTCAGAGTGCCCAGGGTAATCCCCGGCTTGGTTCTGTCCCTTATGGTATTCATTATCTGACCCCCGAAGCAGGTCCGGTTAATATTGCCGATGTCCGAAAGGCCCTCACATCCCTTGGTTCAGTATCAGTACAGAATCTTGGTAAACCAGAAGAGAGAAAGTTCCTGATCCGTATCGAAGATAAGGGTAATGAAGCAGAATTTGCAAAACTGACCGCTGAACGGATCAGTACCGCATTAAGAAATGCCTTTGGTGAAGGACAGGTGGCTATTTCCAGGACCGACTATGTGGGTTCCCGGTTCTCAAAACACCTGACTGAACAGGCGGGCTTGCTGGTGGTACTTACCCTGCTCCTGATTCTGGTATATGTTTCGTTCCGATTCAAATTTCATTATGCCGCTGGGGCTGTATTGGCCATACTTCATGACGGCCTTATTATGGTAGCCTTTATCGTCTGGCTCAGAATGGAGTTTAATACCACCACAATAGCTGCAATTCTTACCATTTTGGGGTATTCTATTAACGATACGATCGTTATTTTTGACCGCATCAGGGAAACCCTGCGCTTGTATCCTGACAGCAGTTTCGAAGATAACATGAACAGGGCAATTACCGAGACCCTGTCCCGTACCTTTATTACCACGATTACCACCATGTTTGCGGTCTTCTCACTCTTCCTGTTTACAACCTGAACCATGAAGGACTTTGCTATGGCTCTGCTGATAGGTATGACCAGCGGTGTGTATTCAACTATCTTTATTGCATCAGCCTTTGTGCTGTTCTGGGAAAAGAAAGTAAAGAATAATGCCGTCAAGGCTGCTGCTGGTGCTAATCCGGGGCTTAAAAAGGCCTA
>JAAYUZ010000166.1 GCA_012517385.1 Treponema sp.
GGGGGTACGCGGGATTCTTTCTAACGGTAAAACGAGAGGGTCCCTTTTTTTGTTAAACCGAGAGGGGGAACCCATGGAACAGAGAAATGTTGCAGGCATCCCTTAATTTCATCAACCTGAAAGAACCTGGCACAGTTTTTGCTTAGTTCTCCAGAGAGGAGAAAACTATGGCACATAAAATCATCAATGGTATTACAGGCATGCTTTTCTTTGGCGTTTTATTGTTGGTTTCATGCTCCAGTCCGACCGGTTCAGATTTTAATTTTCCCGGCCAGGGAATAACCTGGCGAACCGGTACGGGTAATCGGTCAGGGGGCTCCTTTACCGGGTATATTACCGGATACTATTACAACATATATAACCAGCAGGTTGATGTGGTCATATCCTTTAATGGCACTGTCAGTGGGACAACCGGCAATGGAACCTTCAGCCAAACGGTAACCAATGGTTCAGTGTCCGCAAGCTGTTCGGGAACAACCGTATTTTCAAAACTATAGGGATGTAAAAAAACGTATTTAAAAATAACTATGTGAGGCTCTTTCAAAACTCAGGGAGTTTTGAAAGAGCAACTTTAGATGTACATGCAGTATTTTTACTATTTCTATTCTATGTAAATAGTAACATTTTTAAAGTAAAAATACTGCAAGAGGTTTTTGCAAAAGTAACAGACTTTTGCAAAAACCTCATGTAAAAAAGTGTATTGTAATTGGAAGATACTTTTTGTAGTTTTCAAAATCTTTATCTAACGTTAGGATAGGGTAGTTGTTATGTACTGAAAATGCACATATTAAAAAATCAATATGAGATCCCTGAATACCCTTAGTTCGACAGGTATTAAAATATTCTGCAGCAAGCACAAAATCGTCGGTCGTTAAAGTTTGATCTTTAAATATTGATAATTTATTCTTTAAATCATTGAACCTATTCCTTTGTGAAATCCCGCTGAGTATTTCCTGCCGAATAGGACCAATTATGACTACGTTAGTATCTCTTATTAATTCAGCTAATAATTCAACAATGCCAGATTCAGTTTCGTTTTTATCTCCCTTTCGTAGCGCTAAGGACCATACAGATGTATCAACTAAAACTTTCATTTTCTATTTCTCATAGTTTTATAATCATAACCGGTATCATATTCAATTTGACCAAAAAGACCTATCAATTCTTCAGCCTTTCTTTTCTGGATAAATTCCTCTAATGCAGCATTGACAGTATCTTTTTTTGAACGAAATCCACCTATTTTCAGAGCATAATTTAATAACTCATCGTTAATTGCCAAATTGGTCGCCATATCGCCCTCCACACATAAATATACACAACATTTTGTGTGATTTCAAGGTGTAGTTCTTATCTAATTGTATTCCATATATGGACACTATGCCGAGCCATACGTCATCTCCAGTTCCATCCTTATTTAGGTGAGAATTATTATGGCAGAGCCCGCCGGCCTCAGCATCGATAAGGTCCATAAGCTGTAATACCTGTTACCTGTTAAAAGAGTTTATCCCCCGTTTCAAAAGGATTTACTACTAATACGCCGCGATAGGTTTGTCCAGGGTTTAAGTCTTCAGAAAATATATATTCGCAATTTGCTTTTTCTGCTGCTGCAATAATGAGCGAGTCCCAGAATGATATTTGAGAAATTACGCTTATATCTATTGCTTGCTCGATTAACTCAAGATCATTAGTAACAATTTCCATATTTCTAAAATTATGAAGAATGTTTTTTACAATAATAGGATCTGCCTTCATTTTATTGATTGCTACTACATAAAATTCTTTAATAACCTGTGTTGAAATTACCGGTTGATGTACATTAACTATTTTCCTTATTATATTTCTTGCTCTTTCTTGCTTATCTACGTTACTTTTATCAAGAGTATAGACAATGAGGTTAGTATCAATAAATATTTTAGACACGGTATAACTCATCCCTTGACCATTTCTGGTTTGTTGTTGAAACAGTAAGTTTATCCATTAAGGAAAACGTATCTTCTAACCATTGTCCTTTTTTTGGAACTACCGTTTGCTCGATTAACCTACGGACAAGTACATTAAAAGATATATTATGATTACGCGCATATTCACGGCCTGCTTTCAGGACATCGTCTTCAATTGAAAGCGTGATATTTTTCATAAACACACCTCCCCTCTTAATACACAGTATATGTGCACACATGTTAAAAGTCAAGTTCTTGAAAAATCGTTTATTGACTCCATGGAACTTAAGGGTATACTTTGCAGAGGGGGAATAAGATGGAACCATTGAATGAAGATACCCGTTGGAAACAACGGTTCCTTAATTTTCAAAGAGCATTTTCTCTGCTTCGGGAAGTCATAGAACAAAATGAGGATATTTGTACCCTGGAAGCTATTGTAAAAGAAGGTATAATCCAACGGTTCGAATACACCTTTGAACTCGCCTGGAAAACCCTTAAGGATAAGATGATAATTTATACACTTATTTTCTAGAGGAGTTTAACAAGCCATGAGCTTTGGCCTTGTCTAATTCTCTCTCCTTGCCTGGACAGCAAATCTCTTTTACAATAGGTAATATGGAAAATACAAAACCTAAAAAATCTGTTCTGGAAACAATCGGCAACATCAGTATTTTGGTAGGCCTTGCGGTCTTTGCAGTTCCTGCCCTGGCGGTCTTCGGGATCGATGGACCCCAGCAGGTGATGATAAAAACCTTCGGAGCCTTCGGTGAGCCGGGGATACTCCTGGCGGTCTTTATGGTCTGTGCGGTCCTGACCATGCTCCTGGGGACGGTGAATCGGATTCTCCCCCTCTTAGCAGGTTTTGGCACCGGTATTGTGCTCTTTGCGGGGGCCTTTGATATCCCCTATCTGGGGGCCATACGGACCGCATTATTCCGGTTCCCCCCCTTTAGCCAGAGCGGCCCCGCCCTTTTTTCAGGAGCCCTGGCTATTGTGACGGGCCTTTTTATGGCCCGGTCGGAAAACATAAAACCTTTGCCGGCCCTGCTGGGCCCATCAATCCCTCCGATCATACTGCTCCTGGTGCTTACCGCCTGGTCCCCCTTTACCTACAATGAGGTTTCCCGGAACATGGACGCCAGCACCTTTGAACGGGCCATGCGTTCCATTTCCACTACCCTGGGAAAAACCTATGTGAATCCGGAGGTGGAACGGGCGGTCAGGCAGGTGGTGGAAGAAAAGGACAAAACCCTGCAGGAAAAAGAACAGGCCCTGAAGGAACTTTCAGCCCGTCTGGAACGGACCGAGGCGGACAAAAAGGCCCTGGAACGTTCCCTGAAAGACAGTGCCCAGCTCACTAAGGAACTTGAGGCAGCCAAACAGGCCCTGAAGGATCTGGAGGGCAGGATAGAAAAGGATAATGCGCCGGTTAAGGGCGGACGCTATGATCTGGCGGTCCAGCCGACAAACCCGATAGTCCGGGACTTTGCGGTAAAAATTGCCTCCGCTGCTCCAGGTCCCTGGGATGATCCCCAGGGGAGCAAGGTCCCCAACGCCGCCGGGGCGAAACAGCTCGTACTGATCCATGGAGCCATCTCGAGCAACTGGAAATATGTGAGCGACCCCGCGGTTTCCTGGACCGATTACACATCACCCGCGAGCAGAACCATTGCCCTGGGGCTGGCCGGGGACTGTGACGACTATGCCACCGTTATGGCCTCCTGCATTATCGCCGTGGGGGGCCGGGCCCGGATTATCCACGGCTTCCGGGGGAACCAGGGCCATGCCTGGGCGGAGGTGTGGCTTGGCAGGGGCTTCAGTGCCGACCGGATACTGCAGACCGTAGCTTCCTATTCCGGCAGGAGTTCGGCAAGTCTGGCCGTCAGCCGGGACACTGGCACCGATGACCGCTGGCTGGTACTGGACTGGGAACTGGGTCGATACAGTTTTTCCGCCAATACGGTCACCCTGGCCTGGATGAGCAACTAGGAGACTCCGATGGGAAACCAGATGACCAGTATTACCCTTTTTGGCACCACCTACGAACTACCGGTTATCAAGGATGAACAGTTCGAATCCCTGCAGACCGCAATCCGGGAACACCGGGAAGTGCTTTCGGTTGATGAAAAGAAGCGGGGTATCCTCGGTCTTTTTGCAAAAAAGGAAAGCCTCAGCGCCGAGGAACGGCTCAGACGGATGGAAAGCCTGGTAACACACTACGATGAGCTCATCAATCTGCTGCGCTTTAAAATTTCCGCATGCCGGCAGGTCTTCGAAGCCATCGGCGACGGGGTCGAGGCGGAATTCCTTAGGAAACTGGATACACTTGAAAAGCTGGAACAGGACCGGCAGCGGCTGGCAGCGAATTTTATAAAGGCGGGCCATAGTGAAAGTGCTGCGATTTTTGAGGAACAGCGGCAGAACATCCGCAACATGGTGACGAACCTGAGCCGTTCCGCAATCTTAATTCTAAAAAAACTGCGCCATGCCCTGGATGCCCTGGAGACCCTCGCCTCGAATGATGAAAAACAGCGGATGGTCTATGAGAATCTGAAAAATGACGTGGGGCTCTACCGGCAGTATTATGACTTTAATCAGAAGATGGCCGCTGTACAGCAGGAAATTGCCCAGCTCACCAATATAGCCCTGGAATTTGACAACATACTCCGGGATAATCTGGGACCCCTGGGGATTCTGGTGGACCAGATCAGCCAGATCGATTCCCGGCTGAGCGAAAGCCTCGTGGAAATAGAAAAACTGTCGGCGGAGCTTGAAAAGGGGAATACCAGCACTGAGGCCCTGTCCCTGGTGTCAGATCGATTAGTTTCTTCTATTATATCAGGCAGAATGCGGTCCGATGTGATATCGGATATCCTGGAACAATTGCGTAATCCCACATCGGATACGGATCAGATTGATTTTAACCTGAAGCTCGCCGAGTCCGTATCTGACGAATTAGATTTCGCCGCCCTGGCAGAAAATATGCGGATCCTGGTAAAAACGGGCATCCATGCGCTGGCGCTGCCGGGGGTGCAGGCAGCGCCGGGAGACCCAGTCTCCATTGCGACGCCGGAGCATCCAGCTTCCGCTTTCATGGCAGCGCCGGGGGATTCTTCCGCCATGACAGCCCCGGGGGACCCCACAGGCATAGAGGGCGAGACAGCCACGAAGCTGGCAATGCCGACAGCGGCGGCCGCTAAGCCGAGCCCGACGCACGCCCCGGCATCGGCCGTAGCACCAGCTTCCGCAGCGCCGGCTGCCGCCCCGCCAGCTTCTGCAGCGCCAGCTTCCGCCCCGCCAGTTGCCGCGGCGGTTTCCTCGGCGGCGGTTTCCGCGGCGTCTGCCTGGACACCGCCCCCGCCCCGCAGCGAGCATTCATCAATATGGAAAACCGATCGCCCCCTGTACCGTGCAGCCATAAGCCGGGCCCACCCCACCCTTGTTGTGTTCCTGCTCGACCAGTCCGGCTCCATGGAGACCCGCTTTACAGGGACGCTCAGCCGGGCCCAATTTCTGAGCCAGGTAGTAAACCGGACTATCGAAGAACTCTGCACCCGTTGCAACAAGGCCGATGGGATTCGGGATTATTTTGATATCGCCATTCTAGGGTATGGTAACGACAGGGTAGTCTCCCTCCTCAGTGACATGATTCCAGGCTCCATGGAAACGGAACCCTGGGGAACCGTACCCTGGATCCAGATTTCTACACTGGCCAGAAAGCCCCAGCGGATTACCAATGACGCCCAGGGTATTCCCCACCCCCATTGGATCAGCATCCAACATGAAGGAAATACCCCCATGCGGCAAGCCTTTGAAACAACCTGCCGACTTGTGGCGGACTGGTGCGATATGCATCCCGATTCTTACCCGCCCACGGTCATCAATATTACCGATGGAGAGAGTACCGATGGCAGTCCGCGGAAGGCCGCCGACCTCCTGCAACAGCTCCATACCAAGGATGGGCCGGCCCTGCTCTTTAATCTGCATGTTGGCGAAGGGTCCCATGGGGAAAAACCGGTGGTATTTCCGGATACTACAGCGGACCTTGATGAATACGGCTCCCTGCTCTATGTCATGTCCAGTCCCATGCCGCCCCATCTGCTGCAGGCTGCCCGGGCGGAGGGCTTTGCAGTTACTGAACAATCACGCTTTTTTGCCTATGGGGCCGGCGCAGACCTGGCAACCCGTTTTCTGAATCTGGGGACCAGGCCGGGGAAATTATATTGATGGCCCGCTGTACCCGGCTCATCAGCCGTCCCTATCATGGGACAACCGGTGAAGACCGTTGGGCCTGGCGACGGGGGCATTCCGGCTGGACGGCCTGGGTGCTCTGTGACGGGGCCAGCGAAGGTTACGA
>JAAYUZ010000167.1 GCA_012517385.1 Treponema sp.
AGGCCGGGACTATGCCCATTTTGATCTGGGACTCTGTGCCATGAATATGATGATCCAGGCGACCCATCTGGGACTCATCGCTCACCCCATTGCCGGCTTTAACCCTAAAAAGGTGAGGACTGTGCTGCAAATCCCGAAAGATTATGATGTTGTTACGCTGTTGGTAATCGGCAAGCCCGGCTCTGCAGAAGACCTGGAGCCCTGGCAGCAAAAATCAGAAACCTCAAACCGGGAACGAAAGCCAATGGACCAGGTAGTGCATTATAACCGGTGGTAATATCCATTGGTAATAAGCGGTGGTAAATCGACCAGGCGGGGGAAAAACCGTTTTTCAGCCAGCGGGAAAACTGAAGCGGATAAGAACGGCCCCGTCCTGTTTGATGACGGTTGAGGAGGCCCCGCTTCCGGTCAGGTATAACGAAAGGGCCTTCTGGTCGATATTCAACATGGCATATTCTGGGCTGTAAATAAGTGTATCGATCGTATCCTTTTGTTTTGCTGTAATAGTGAACCTGTAGGAATGGGGAAAATGGGTTAATTCTTCGAATAGCTCATTAAAGGATAATGCCAGCGGGACCATTTCTTCCAGGGAGTATTGAACAGCATCGCTGATATGCAGTTGTTCCGGTTGCACAGGTATTAAACGGTATGAAAAGAAATTAAGTAAAACCTGCCGTAATGAAATATGGCTGAAACCAGCAAAAGTATATACCAGATCATGAATTGCACTGAGGGCATACAGTTTGTTAAGAATTCGTTCTGTGGTTACCTCGGTTAATCCATATTCCCCCGTTTCTAAATGAATGATACTAATAATATTCTGCAGATTGTTTTTTATTCGATGATGCAGTTCCCGCATGACCTCTTCTTTTTGTTGTAGGGTAGTCTTCTGTTCAACAATAACTTCGTTTTTTTCGGTCATTTCTTTTTTTATGAGAAAGAAGAGCATTATTCCGGTCACCTGAACATATAAAAAGCCCTTATATTGTGAAATTCTCACAACGGTTTGTATATCAAGATTTAGCAGCGCCAATGCAGAATCGGAAAAGAAAATCCATAGGGCTGCGACAATGATATAAATCAGGGTTATACGAATTGCTTCTTTCATAGTTTCTATACAAGATATAATCCATAGATATGTATTTTTCCATATTAGATTGATGAAAAGCCTCAATTTTGTGGTATTATGAACTTAATACTAATTTTTGGAGGTCCTATGTTAAGTCAGCTTCAAAAAAACTTTATTTCTTTTTTTGTGTTGGTTGTTTTATTTGGGGGCCTTGCAGCTGCCCAGGATGCCGGTCAGGCCAATGCTCCATTCAATCCGCAATCAAAACCAATCACATCCTATCTGGTGTTTGGTCCGAGGGCCGGATTCGGCGGCGTATTTCAGGATCAGGTGGAATTTTCAAAAAAAATAGAAGATATCTTTCAGGGCGGCCCCTATTGTCCCTATTATTCAGTGTTTGGTTTTAATTTTGAATGGCGGTATCTTCTGGGGCAGAGTTCTGACCATTTTGCTTTGCAGGTGCTGATAACCGCCATGGGTATCGAGCAATCGATCCTTCTTCCCAGTGCGGCCCTCCTTATGGGATACCGGCACCACAGCGGGCTGGAATTTGGCGCAGGCCCTCTGACGAATCTGGGCGGCATGGGGGTGGTTCTTGCGGTGGGCTATACGTTCGTTTCTAACGGGGTGTACATCCCCTTTGATATTGCCTTTCAGATTCCGAATTATAATTTTAAACCAGCCGTCACCATACTGAGCGGTTTTAATTTTTCGATTGAATAGTCAAAGCCCTTTCGGTACAATAGACCGGATATGGCTAACCCTGCAAACCCGCTGATTATTCAGAGCGACCGCACCCTGCTAATGGATGTTCACGCCGAAAGGGCCGAAGAGGCCCGTTCGGCCATAATGCCATTCGCGGAGCTGGAAAAATCCCCTGAACATATACATACCTACCGTATTACTCCCTTATCACTCTGGAATGCGGCAAGCGCGGGCCTAAGTCCTCAGGATATACAACAGGTTCTGGAAGAATACTCCCGGTACCCGGTGCCTAAAAGCATCCTTGATGGCTTCGCGGATACCATGGCCCGCTACGGTA
The DNA here is from genome assembly GCA_012517385.1 of Treponema sp. GTDB lineage: Bacteria > Spirochaetota > Spirochaetia > Treponematales > Breznakiellaceae > Gracilinema. Next base: position 2,112 of record JAAYUZ010000167.1, read on the forward strand.
AGAT
>JAAYUZ010000168.1 GCA_012517385.1 Treponema sp.
GCTCTTGTATCAGCTCTTTTCGTGTTTTCAAGCTCAGCCCCATGTGCTCTACCTTCCTTCGTAGAGCAGTGTAATTTGGGCTAGACTTTTAGTTTTGAGGCATCCACCCGTTTCGGCTAGATTTTATTTTGAGGCATTACGCATAGTAGACTTTAAAACGAGTAATGAAGATATGCTGGTCGGAATAGTTAAAAAACTGGTCGATTCTTTCAGGGGTAAAACCGGCTATGATAGTGACGGAGTACAATGTTCTTTTACAAAGAAGTCTTATTCCAAAGATTCAACATCCTATCCAAGGTGGCAGGAACATCTTCTGGTCTTAAATCTTCAAGAATTACCGGAACTGTTGTTTTCCCAATGTTCTTGAGGCGTCGGAATATTCCAGACCAATCCAGATCTCCCGTACCTGCAGGCAGGGATTTTGATTTTACCGGGCCGCAACTCCCCTCGGTAATTCGATAATCTTTGGCATGAATGGCAATAATATGTTCCCCGAAGGATTTAAAACAATCGTCCAGGAAACGATTCTGGGAAATAATTCCGGTTCTCCCAACCAGGTTTGTAGGGTCAAAGATCACACCTAAATAGGGAGAATTGATTTCTTCGATCAGTCGCTGCATCAACTGGGGTGTATGAATCGTGTGAGTTTCTGCCACCGGTTCTATTCCGACAAAAACCTTATCCGTAGTTTCTGATATTCGTTCGGCTGTTTTTACCAAACGGCGTACAGAACTGAGGAGTAATTGAAAGGTTTCTTCGGTCGCTGTGTTTGGATGAAATGAGCAATCGGGATTGCAGGATCCAGTCTCTGTCCCAACGATTCCACAATGAAAGTCCGATGCATGGAGCAGATGCTGCTCAAAACGTTCCAATTCCTGGTCTCTGACATGTGGATCAGGGTGAACCGGGTTGATATAGCAGCCCAGAACTGCAATATCAAGCCTCTTTTTATTAAAGGCTTCCGTAACCAGGTTGATATCGACATCTTGGGGATATCGGGGACTATTCGGCAAGGCCTTGGAAAGGGCAAGCTGGACACATTGTACTCCAGTAGAGGCGATTCTACTGGCAAGTTCATCTGCGGGAAATCGCCCAAAATCGTGAGCTCTGGCTCCTATGCTGATCATAGGAAGATAATACTAATTTTATGTAAGGTTGGAAATATGATTGTAGAATTAAAAGGACATGATCAAAATCAATCTGATCATTACGATGACACTGAGACCATCCAATCCGCAATTGATAAGGTCACCATTCTTGGAGGTGGTATAGTAAAACTGAGGGAAGGATTCTTTTTTTCCGGTCCCTTGCTGCTGCGTTCCATGGTCCATCTCTATATTGATGCTGGTGCAACTTTACGCTTTATCTATGATATGGACCGATATCCTCCTGTATGGACTCGCTGGGAAGGTGTTGAATGCTGGGCAATGCAGCCGTTGTTGTTTGCCCAGAACAGTCATCATATTTCAATAAGCGGCTCAGGAACGATAGATGGGAATGGCAGTCCCTGGTGGAAAGTGCTCAACGAAGCTCGAAGGATAAATAGAAGAGAACCCTTGTATCCAATTGAACAAAGGCTTGCTGCCCTTAATCCATCATACCGGGATCAGCCCTCTGGGGGTGGTGGCAGGGAACTGCAATTTCTCCGTCCGCCGCTGCTGCAATTCTTGCATTCTTCCAATATAGAATTACGGGACATTACCTTGCAGAATTCCCCATTCTGGAATACTCATCTGGTTTATTCAAATACTATTACTATTACTAATGTTCATTTTATTAATCCCCATGATGCTCCGAATACAGACGGTCTCAATATCGATTCCTGTACTGATGTTACCGTTAAAGACTGCCTATTTGATGTGGGCGATGATTGCCTGGGACTAAAATCCGGTGCCGGAGTTGATGGCCTGCGCATTGGAAAACCCACTGAACACGTTATGATTCATGGTTGTACCATGCGGGGTGGTCATGGAGGGGTGGTTATCGGCAGTGAAACCGCTGGTGGAATCCGCGACGTTTCGATTGAATCCTGCACTATGATTGGAACCGACAGGGGCCTGCGGATTAAAACCCGGCGGGGAAGGGGGGGTACCATAGAAGATATCAAACTAAATAATTGTCGTATGGAACAAATCATCTGTCCTGTGGTTATCAATTGTTATTATGGTCCGGGAGGTCCACCTCCTGACAGCCCTGTCTTTAGTTTGGATCCTCAGCCCATCGATATAACAACTCCGCATATACGAAATATACAGATACATAATCTGACAGCTCTTCACTGTAAGGCTGCAGCTGCTTTTATTGTTGGATTGCCTGAACGTCCGGTAGACACTGTCCATCTGACAAATTCACAGTTTTACCTTTCACTGGACACAAGCGTTAGTAAAAAGGAAGCTGCCATGTATAGGGGCTTACCAGAACCAGAGGGCAGGGGAATCCGTATCCGCAATGTAAATGGTCTATTTCTGGAGGCTGTTAAGGTAGAATTCCCCAAAGAAACAGAAGAAACAAAAAGAACATTATTAACAGAAGCTAATGTACACAATCTAATTGTTTCTGAGACTTGAGATCAATAGGCGGTTTTAGGCTGATGTTCCTTAATTTTTCACGAGATGAATCGCAAAACCTCCTACTTCCTTATCCAGATAAATTACTTTGAGGTGTCCATTTTCGTATTTTGCAGTTTCCTCAACCCCTGAAAAACCATATGCCTTAAGATAGGCTAGGGCCCGTTCCACATTATTGCAGAAAAGGGCAATATGCCCCAGGGAACCCCTGAAGGGTTGTTTCATGATCTCGATTGCCGGGCCAGCAAATATTGAAGCCTTTCCATCCTTATTCGATAGTCCCAGGGTGTTGAAAAAGGATGCAATATTTCGGGCTGAATCTTCGTTGTCCTGATTAATTCCCAGATGGGCAAAAGAAAAGCCCTGTAATGCGATTCTGGACTGAATGCAGAGCCTCGTAATTTCATCCCACTGTTCGCCTTCAATCAGGTCTTCCTTAACCATCCAGCTTCCTCCAACGGCTGCAACTGAGGGCAGTTTTGCATAGGCTGAAAGGTTCTGCAGATCAATACCACCGGTTGGTATAAATTGGATAGAAGCAAAAGGGGCTGCAAGGGCTTTTAACATTGCAACACCCCCTGATGCTTCTGCTGGAAAAAACTTAAATAAGTCCAGACCCTTTTCGAGACCTGCTTCAACCAGGGATGGATTGTTAGCTCCAGCTATTATAGGCAACCCCTGTTCCTGGCAATAATCTACCGTATCATCATTAAATCCCGGTGAGACTATAAACTGGGCCCCCGCATTTTTAGCCCGTTCAGCCAGATTCCTATTGATGATAGTCCCGGCACCAAGCAATAAATCGGGGCATTCATTATGAAGTCGGCGAAGGGATTCTTCTGCAGATAGGGTACGGAAGGTAATTTCTGCTATAGGTATTCCTCCGGCTAATAGAGCCTTTCCCAAAGGTACGGCTTTAGCAGGGTCTTCAATTTTAATGACCGGTACAAGACCTACTTCTTTAATCCTGCTGATAACAGATTGCATTGAACAGCCTCCGTAATAAACTATAGCACAATGCTTAAAAAAATGGAATATAGTTTCAAAAATAATTGACGAAAATGTACTAGTGTATATAATAGATAGCAGTTGAGGAGGTCATGATGCATCGGATATTCAGTTTCGGCGAGATTATGCTCCGATTAAAATCTCCCGCTCATGAACGGTTCTTTCAGTCTCCGCTTCTGGAAGCAAGTTTTGGCGGAGGTGAAGCAAATGTAGCGGTTTCTCTTGCTCTTTTTGGAGAATCATCGGTTTTTATTACCGCATTGCCGGAAAATCCCATTGGAGAGGCGGCTATCCATGAGCTGCGAAAATACGGAGTAGACACAACCTATATTAAGAAGACAAAAGGGCGGATGGGTATTTATTTTCTGGAAACCGGTGCAAACCAGCGGCCTTCGAATGTGGTATATGATCGGGATGCTTCCTGTATCTCCCAGGTGAAACCTGCAGATTTTGACTGGTCTCTGATCCTTAGGGGGGGGACCTGGTTTCATCTGACAGGGATTACGCCAGCCCTTTCAGGAACCGCAGCCGATACGGCTCTGGAAGCGGTGAAACAAGCAAAAAACGCAGGGCTGCAGGTGTCAATTGATCTGAATTACCGAAAGAAATTATGGAATTATGGCAAAAAAGCCTCGGAGGTGATGAAAAACTTAACCTGTTATGCGGATGTGCTCATCGCAAATGAGGAAGATATTCAGCATTGTCTTGATATAGAAGCCCCAAAGGTTAATGTAACCTCTGGCGAATTGGATAGGTCCTCTTATAGAGTTTTAGCGGAACGGGTAAAAGAAAACTTTCCGAATATCAAAAGGGTTGCAATTACACTGCGCGAAAGCCATTCAGCGGATTACAATGGATGGTCCGCCGTAATGTCAGGTATACATGGCTGGTATGCATCCCGGAAATATGAAATTACCGATATAATTGACCGGGTGGGCGGTGGAGACAGTTTTGCTGCGGGACTTATATACGGATTGCTGCATTTCCCTGAAGATGAACAGAAGGCTCTGGAATTTGCAGCAGCGGCCTCTGCGTTAAAACATTCGATACCTGGAGATTTTAACCTGGTTAGCCTGTCGGAAGTCGAAACCCTGCTTAAGGGTGACGGATCTGGACGGGTACAACGATAGTGAGGTTAAGGAGCAGAATATGCAATTACATGTACGGTATGCTAACCATCCTGAAGATGCAAAGCACTATGATACAAATAAACAGCGTGAGCATTTCCTGGTGGAACAGATTTTTGTTCCAGGTGATATCGAACTTACCTATTCACATCAGGATCGGGTTGTTTTTGGCGGTGTTATGCCCCTTTCTGTAGACCTTAAGCTGGAAGCTGGTAAGGAACTGGGTACAGCATATTTTCTTGAACGGAGGGAGTTGGGCTGTATCAATATTGGCGGAACGGGAATGGTAAAAATAGATGGAACAGAATATAATCTTGAAAAGGGCGATGGCATCTATATCGGTATGGGTGTAAAGGATGTACAGTTTTCATCCAGAGATGCTGCAGTACCGGCAAAATTTTACCTGGTTAGTTCTCCGGCCCATCAATCATATCCTACAGTTAAAATAGCAAAGGCTCAGGCCAATCCCCGAACTCTGGGAAGCGGTGAAACATCGAATGCGCGAACAATTTATCAATATGTGCATCCTGCGGTTTGTAAAAGCTGTCAGCTTGTTATGGGTATGACGGTACTGCAGAAGGGGAGTGTGTGGAATACCATGCCTTGTCATACCCATCAGCGCCGAATGGAAGTATACCTTTATTTTGATATGCCTCCAGAGACAAGGGTGTTTCATCTTTTTGGTGAACCTTCTGAAACACGGCATCTGGTTGTGGCCAATGAACAGGCGGTAATTTCACCAAGCTGGTCAATTCATTCTGGGGTTGGCACCGGTTCTTACACCTTTATCTGGGGTATGGCCGGAGAGAATCAGAATTTTGATGATATGGATTTTGTAAAACCTGAGGATTTGCGATAGGAGGGGCTTGATGGACGGTATTTTAAGTGCTTTTAGTCTGGACCGAAAGGTGGCAATAGTTACGGGTTGTCATAAAGGGCTGGGACAGCGAATGGCAACTGCGCTGGCAGAGGCTGGAGCTGATATTGTGGGGGTAAGTTTTTCGCCGGAAGCTGATGAGACCCGGACTAAGATTGAAGCCCTGGGGCGGCGTTTTGTGTATATTTCAGCGGATCTCAGGTCCACAAAGCCGATAGGATCCATAGTTCAAACAGCACTGGATGCTTTTGGGAGAATCGATATTCTCGTGAATAATGCAGGGATAATTAAAAGAAATGACCCTCTGGACTTTACGGAAGAAGAATGGGATGAGGTCGTTTCAATAAATCTGAAGACCGTCTTTTTCTTAAGCCAGGCGGTAGCCAGGCAATTTGTAGCCCAAAAATCGCCGGGGAAGATTATCAGTGTGGCCTCGGTCTTGAGTTTTCAAGGTGGTATCCGGGTGCCATCCTATACAGCAAGCAAGTTCGGTATACGGGGGCTTACCATGGCTCTGGCCAACGAGTGGGCCAAATATGGTATCAATGTAAATGCCATCGCACCGGGCTATATGGCCACAGATATTACCACCCAGTTACGGGAGGATCCTGAACGGAGCCGGACTATTCTAGAACGTATACCTGCAGGGCGCTGGGGTAATCCCGACGATTTGGCCGGTGCGGTTGTATTCCTTGCTTCACCTGCCTCTAATTATATACAGGGCCATACACTGGTGGTGGATGGCGGCTGGCTTGCCCGTTGATCTGTACATTTTACCTGTTCCCTTTCCCGGGGACAGGTATGTGATTCTGGGCTTCCCATCCGAGGATTGCGGATATTTCCCGGGCTGCTTCTTTGATCCTTTCTATATAACTGTCTCTTTTATCTTCATTAAAGCGAAATTTGGGCCAGGAGACACTAATTGCAGCCACAACTTGTCCGGAATAATTAAAGATTGGGGCTGCAAGACAGGTAATACCTTCTTCATGCTCCTCCCGGTCAGTGGCTATTCCATGCATTCTGATTTCAAGGAGCTCCATTTCTAATTTTGCCCGGTTTTTTATGGTGTTTGGCGTGAAGGGCACCAGGGCAAGACGGGAAAGGTGTTCTTTCTGTTCCCTCTCATCCATATAGGCGAGCAGTGTTTTACCTATTGCGGTACAATAGAGAGGAATCCGCTTACCAAGCCTGGAATACATACGAATCGTATATCTGGATTCTATTTTAAGGATATAGATAGCATCCTGTTCATCCAGAACACCCATATGGACTGTTTCGCCCAGGTCAACTGAAAGCCGTTCAGCCACGGGTCTGGAAACCGAAGGCAGATCGATATGATCCAGAGCTCTGGCTCCAAGGCTGAACAGTTTAAGCGTTAAATACCAGCGGTCCCCCTCATCCCTTTTTACGTAACCCAATTCTTTCAGGGTTTGTAGGAATCGGTATACTGTTGGTTTGGCCAACTTCGTTTTTTTTGCCAGATCTTCGAGGTTTATCCCGGAAACTGATGAAAGGGCATTGAGGATGGTAAATGTCCTGTCAACTGCACTTATTGTCTTAGGTGTACTCATGTTGAAAAATAACGCTCCGCATTCCAGAAGGAAATGTCCGCAACAATTCGTTGCAAAAGTTCCCGGTCATTGGGGATTTCTCCGTCCTCAGCCCAGGTGCCTATGATGTTGCAGAGGATCCTGCGGAAGTATTCATGCCTGGGATAAGACAGGAAGCTGCGGGAGTCGGTGAGCATGCCGATGAAGCGGGGCAAAAGCCCGAGATTCCCCAATAGTTTCATCTGTTCTTCCATCCCATCCTTATGATCACAAAACCACCAGGCGGACCCAAGCTGTATTTTACCAGGAATTTCATCTCCCTGGAAGCAGCCCATAAGGGTTCCCAATACATAGTAGTCCTTAGGATTAAGGCTATATAGAATTGTTTTTGGTAAAGCTCCTCTCTGTTGCATGAGATCGAGCAGTTTTGCCAGTTTTTCTGCAATCTGATGATCGTGGACTGCATCAAAACCGGTATCCGGTCCGAGTGTATTGAACATTGTGGTGTTATTGTTCCTTATAGAAGCTACATGCAGCTGCATCGCCCAACCGTATTTCCTGTATTCGCCGGCTAAACATACTAAAAGAAAGGTTCTGTATAATTCCGCTTCCTGAGAATTTATAGGTTCCCCCGATAGAGCTTTTTTAAAAATACGTCCTGCCTCAGCTTCCCATTCACTGCCGGTACTCCCGTTTTCAGAAACCGCAAAGGGTGGGTATTCCAGTGCATGGTCTGAAGCACGGCAGCCAAGATCATTAAAATATGCTATCCTTTTAGACAGGACCTGTAATAGATCCTTAAGGTCCCGAATTGCAGTGCCTGCAGTGCTGGATAATGTTTCAATATAGGATGTAAAACTTGGCGTCTGAACAGCAAGGGCTTTATCAGGACGGAAAGAGGGCAATACTTTAGTTTCTGTGTGCTTTTCTTTTTTAACAGCATTATGCCACTCCAGGGTGTCCGCCGGATCATCGGTAGTGCCGACCGCATAAACTTTAAAAGTTGAAAAGATGCCATATACTGATAATGATGGATTGGTTGCCAATTGCCGATTTGCTTCCTGCCAGATTGCCGGTGCGGAAGCTTCGTTTAAAACTTCGCTAATATTAAAGTAACGCTGTAATTCGAGATGTGTCCAATGATAGAGGGGATTTCCGATAAGATAGGGAATCGTCTTTGCCCAGGCAAGGAACTTATCATAGGGTTCAGCCGTTCCGGTAATGTAGGTTTCTGGAATTCCGTTCGACCGCATAGCCCGCCATTTATAATGATCACCTCCAAGCCATATTTCTGCAAGATTAGAGAACCGCCGGTTTTCCGCGATTTCTTTCGGATTTAAATGGCAGTGGTAATCGAAAATTGGCTGGCTGGCAGCTACTTCATGAAAGAGCCATTGGCTGGTTTCTGTTGTAAGCAGAAAATCCTTATCCATAAATTTTTTCATAGGAACCTCCTCACTGTGATTACAGTATAGTCAAGAACTAGATTTGTGACATTTTATTGTCCTGCTCTTGTCTTATTTTTTCAGGTGAACCCAGTAAGATTCTGCCAGAGAAAGAAGCCAGGTATATTCCGATAGCAAAAGACTACACGGTTTCTCAAGCAGCTGCTGCCGGGTATCTTAAATAGAAAAAAAGGGCTGTCCAAAACTTTTGGACAGCCCTTTTTATTATATCTCCTTCCACCTTCTGCATGCATGAAGATGGCCGTCTCCGGCATCCTGCAATTCAGGCTCAGGAAGTTCAGAACATTCCTTTGTTGCGTAGGGACAGCGGGTATGGAACCGGCACCCGGCGGGAATATTAGCAGGGCTCGGAATTTCGCCAGAAATTGGTAATTCTTTTATAACATGGACTTTACCAGATTCAGGCTCAGGCACTGCTTCGATAAGGGCTCTGGTATAGGGGTGCAGGGGGCTATCAATAATATCTCCTGCTTTTCCCATCTCTACGATTTTACCAAGGTACATAACGGCGATTCGGTCTGTAAAATATCGAGCAGTAGAGAGGTCATGGGTAATATACAGATAGGTTAAGCCCAGATGCCGTTGGACA
>JAAYUZ010000169.1 GCA_012517385.1 Treponema sp.
GCCCACGTTCTGTCGTATATGTCTACAAAATCCTGATCATAGAAGTGGATTTTTGGAAAGTCACGCTTTATCACACAGTCTCCTTTACATCCTTACAAAATTAACGTAAGGAAGATAAAATGTCAAATATATTCATCCTTGACAAGACCTTGACAGGCAGGGCCATGCCAAGCATAGTACGAAGTAAGGCGGGTTCATCGTGTTAAAATCCTATATTGCACTGGAAGTTCGAATACTTCTCCTTACGGGGGTAAAAACATTTTGTAACTGTACCTATTTAGATAATGGGATGCTTGGCTCATGCCCTATCTGCAGAGGTGAAGGGACACTGCCACCTCAACTAAACCAGATTGCCGCCCGCAAGGCCTATACTATCGCTAAAGCATTGAATTGTAATCTTGTTAAAAACCCTCGCTATGAAAAAAATCTAAGCACACCGGACTTGCCACCTGAATACGCCCTGTCCCGCCTTTCTTTACAACTTGGGACAGATGGGTTTATGGATATAACCTTTCATAGAAGGAAAAAACACATCCGTATTGCAGAACTCCGCATTGAAGAGGATGCGGGCCGGCTGACCCATTCAGGTAAGGAAACGCGGATGGATTACTCCACCGCTGGAATGCCAAGCCTTAGATTAAGAACCGAAGCGGATTTTGAAATCGGAGAAGAGGCAGAGGTATTCCTATCGGACCTGCGTCGCAGGCTGCAGTACCTGGAGGTTATACCTGGTGTTCCGGTAGAAAGTGTAATCCGATGCAATGCCCATGTTGCCTTGGCTCCCTATCCAGAAGACCCCGAAGGTTTTGTTAAACTGAGGAACCTCAATTCCTTTAACTTTGTCCGAAAGGCTATTAACACAGAACTGAACCGCCAGGAAGAAATTCTTGAACATGGGGGCACGGTCCTTCCCGAAAGCCGTATCTGGAATGAAACAAAAAACATCACCGAATCGTTCCAAAAACGCAAACTGGAAAACCGCCCCAAATTTGTCCCCCTGCAGGGGGTTCAGCCCTTTATTCCCGGACCTGACATCCTTGAAGCCCTGGAATCCTTTACCGTTGAATTACCGGAACCTCGCCGTAACCGGGTAATGGCCCAATATGGGCTTACCCTGCCCCAGGCAGAGTTCATCTGCGATGAAAAAAGCCGGGCCGATTATTTTGAGAAGACCATTGAACTGGGAGCCAGCCCCAAGGAGACAGCCCAGTGGATGTCCTCTTATATAATCAAAGAGTTTAAGCGGCTACAGCTTACTCCACTTAACGCACCTTTAACTCCCCATCGTTTTGCAAGCATACTAAAAATGCTGACTGAACGCCGTATCCACACGGGAATTGCGAAACAGACCATAAGCGCCGTATTGGAAGAAAACAAAGAACCAGAACTCATTGTAAAAGAACGGGGCTGGGAACAGCTTACCGATGAAAAGGTTATTTCCGACATAGTCAAACGGATAATAGAAGAAAATCCTCTGGAAGTAAAACGGGTCCGGGAGAGTGACGCCCGGCCTATCCGCTTCCTTACGGGCCGGATTATGCGGGAAACCGGAGGGCTAGCGGAACCGAACATTGTTAAGGCGATCCTCAGGGAGCAGCTTTCAGTATCTTTAGTATATGTGCTCTCCATGGGAGGGGCCATTTCGGGTCGGATTGCCGAAGATGGGATGGTAGAAAGCGGCGATGAACGGGTCCTTAAGGAACTGATCCACCAGAGAATGAATGGGCTGGAATCGAAGATTCGCTTTGAATCAATTCAAGTCGGCAGGATACTATCGGAAGAAATAATTCCTTCAGATTGGGCAGCCCTCATCACCACTATTACTGAACGGATCAATTCTGGTACCGCGAATGGGATCGTGGTCACCCATGGGACCGACACTCTGCCCTATACGGCACCGCTCCTGTATTGGCTCTTTGCTGATGCGGGGGTCCCCATCGTACTCGCCGCATCATCCACAGCTCCGGGTATGTCAAATGAGGCTGCCGAAACAATGGAGAAGGCCATCAATCTGGCTGCAGAGGAAAAAACCGGGGTCTATGTAGTCTATGGCGGCAGGGTTCTGTCACCACTGAATCTAAAATTTGAACGTATCGGGTCCGATGGATTCAGAAACTGGAATATGCAAAAACCCATTCATTTTGGGTCCTCTCTTTTAAATGGAATGCTCGAAGCGGACCAGTATGTCCTCACCCAACTTCTGGAAGAAGCGGCTAATTCCATGTGCGTTATCCGCATTTATCCTGGGCTTCGTTCAGATTACCTGACCGCCCTGATGGACCAGGGGGTACGCTATTTCTTCCTTGAACTGTATGATACGGGAACTGCGGGATTCCGAGAAGGCCCCTATTCACTGAAACGGGCCTTTTCGATTGGAAGAAGAAAACAGGCCCGGTTCTACTGCACCTCACAACAGGAAGGGCTGGTAGATTTTTCCGGTTATAGCACCTCAAAGGAACTCTGGAAGGAAGGGGCAGTACCCATGGGAGTCTATACCACTGAGACGGTGGTGGCCCGGTTCCTCGCCGCAAGCATTATTGCCGACAGCGAACAGGAGCGGGATGAACTCATGGAGCGGGCTGGCCCTGAATCCTTACAATGATGGGGGTAGGGGCTCGTTGATGGTATCCCAGGCTATATAAGCGGGGTGATTCGCAATAGGCTCTACTTTAAAGCGGAACATACCACAATTCTGCACCGGAATAAGGGGAAACCAGGACTTGCACCCCATGGTAACCCTGAAAAGCCACTGCAGAAATCCTGCATGACTTACGGCGATAACTCCATGGAGCCTATGCTCTATTGCCTGGTCCCGCAAGAAACTCCAGGACAAAAGGGCCCGCTGATACAGCGCTTCTTCGGATTCAGCCTGAGGGATCGCAGCCCAGCTTTTAGCCCTAAAGCGGGGCCACAGCTCGTTTGCTTCAGATCGAACATCCGCCCAGGCTTTTCCCGTCCAGACCCCCGTGTCCAGCTCAGTAAGAGCGGGAACCACCAGAGGCCTCGCAAAGCCAGCAGTTTCAGCAATCAGTTCGGCGGTTTCACGGGCCCGGCCCATTGGGGATGTGTATAGTCCAACTAATTCAGATCTTGAACAAAAGGGAAGGGATCGGAGCTGCTGACCCCGGAGCCTGGCCTGTTCACGGCCCCGGTCTGTGAGGGGAAAATCGAGCAAGCCCTGAAACACCCCACTGGCATTACCTTCACTTTCCCCATGACGGATAAACACAAATTCCACCGGCAGTTTAAGCTCCTGAAAAAAAGCCCCATCAACCCTTTCTGTGGTGGTGTTCACTATTGCTCCGATTCCTGATAAAAGATTTTAATATGCTCATCCTTAGCCCTATGTTTCATTTTTAACAGCAGGGTCTGCTCAGACTCAGAATAGGCCCATCCGGATGAGTCATACCGTTCAAAGCGAGGATCGGTTCTGAAATCGATATTGTAAAGCTGAATTTTCCTGAAGGGTTTTACTCCCTTTATCATCATATAGTGGGTTTCTCCTTCGAAGAAGGGGACCGTAATATCGAGCACCGATCCATCATAAGTTGCGGAGAGGGGGCCTGCAGCAGTCCAGGCCCATAGTCCGGAATAGTTCGTTAAGCCCAATTCTGCTATCCGTGGATAATAGAGATCCCCCGTAATCTGATTGTATATCTGGGCAGCTGGTATACGGCCATCGCCCGTTGGAACAAAGACAGAACCATCCTTCGCAAGTTCTGCAAAAACAGGCAGAGCACCATTAGCATCAGAGAGGGCCAGAACTGAAAGAATGAGGGACTTCCCAAGACTAGTCCAGTCCGCAAGACCAGAAACAGAGCCATACTGGATGAGGGCATTTCCAAGCCGGATGCTATATGCAAGATCCCCCTGGCCGTTGGGACAGGCGAGAACCTTTCCATCGGCGCTGGATTTCAGGCTGCTAGAAACAACAAAAAGGGCTTGATCTTTAAGTCGTTCAAAAGGATTGTCTTCGTTTCCACGGTAATTTTTCCAGTTGGCCGCATTTTCGATCACACCAACTGCAGTCGCCGGGGTTAACGTACTGGGATCAAGGGCTTTAACCAGATTGACCAGTTCATCAAACAGAGCCTTAGAACCCCGAACTGATAGGGTCCGCACCAATGAGGGCTCCGCAAGAACATCCGATGTTTTTTCATTGATCATCCGGGAAAGGCGACCCAAATATTCCCGGTCCGAAGCAATAAGGCCCCGTAAGGCTATGTCCAAGCGACCAAAAAAGGGTGCTGACCGATAGGTCCGCTGATTTCCTTCGAGAAAGGCCGCTGGGGTTGTACCGGTAGCGCTACGATAGTTTCCCCCTCTTGCTGCCTGAGACACATAGGCCAGCACCGTATCCTCACTGGGATTTCCTGCCATGCTTCGTTCCCATGCACTTGCAGCCTGAGCCTGCCACCTGCTGATAGCCGTTCCATAGGCTTGTGTATCTAACGCACTTGCAAGCACAAAATCTCCGGGATTAAAGCCCTTCTTTTCAGGAATCTGCCCATAAGAAGCCAAGGAAGCATTTCCCTTCAGGCTTACCAATTTATTCTTATAGTCAACGGCAGATCCGCTGAAGGAATAATTTTTTCCACCCGCAGAAACCATAATTCTATTTTTTTCATCCGTAGTGATATGAGAAGACCTGAGTGGCCGGAAAGGAATCCGCAGTTCCTGAGCTGTAGATGCAGGCATGGCCTGAATGTTCAGGGTTTCGACCCCATTTGCAAAAAAGGTTTTAAACACCAGGGCGCTTCCATCGCTTAGTTCAAGCCGGACCGTATTATCAGAAATTAAAAAGGAACGGCCAGACAGGGGACTTTTAGAGCCATTGGTTTTAATCACCGAAAACCCATCCTCTTCTGCAAGCCTGAACTCCATTCCACCAAAGAATAGGGAAAAACGCCCGGTAATTTGCACCGGTTCATTTTTTGCTTGTTTTCTGATTTCATTGACATCCAGGTAATTACTGGATACCACCATAGAACCAAGGTTCAGCGTAAAACTAGTCCTACGTACATATTGAATTAGCACGAGGGCAATAAAAACCGCCATGTACAGACCTATGAGGCCGACTGTCCGTAATACTACACGTCTTTTCATTGATTGCAGGATACCCTATCCTTTAGTTTAATTTCAACTTGCCGATTCTTATACCATCATATACTATAGCATCCATGGTCAAGGATTATATGCAGAACAAAGGTCTACAATACATACCAAGGTATATCATTGTATTAGCAGTTTTTTTAACACTCCCTTGGATAATTACTTCCTGTGCAACGAGTTCAAAAACCTCTATAGCTCCCGCAGAAAAGGCTCCTGCGGTAACTGGAACAACAACGGCAGAAACGTCTCCTGCAGTGAAACCTCCGGCGGAAAAACCCCTGTCGGAACAGGAAAAAACAGAGCAGATACTTTCTTCAATTAGAACCGCAATGCAGCGGGGCGATTTTACCCGGGCTCTGGACCTGTTCAGCCAGTTCAACAAGGATGTGGCCGCCTCAGGCGATATGCAGCGAATGAAGGCCACAATTCTCGCCGCAAGCGGCAATATAGCTGAAGCCAGAAGTACCCTGCAAAAAGTATTGGCTGTGGATGCCGAAGACCAGGAAAGCCTCTTGTTACTTGCCAATATCGAAGGCCTGGCTGGCAACACCAGGGAACAGAAACAGCTGCTGGAAAAACTGGTGTCCATCAATCCAAAAAACACCCAGGCCCTTACCAGTCTCGGTGATGTGGCTTATGCAGCAAAAACCTACAAACTGGCCGAAACCTATTACAAAAAGGCCCTGTCCATAGACCCTAATAACAGTGAAGCCCTTCTTGGTAAGGGGAAAGTAGACCGGTATAACCGGAACCCCCAGGCAGCGGAGAATGCATTTAACCGGGTAATCAGTATGAATCCCGATTGGGCCTTACCTCTGCAGGAACGGGCCCGGCTCTACCGTGAAAACAACTTCCTCAGGGAGGCCCTGGTAGACCTGGACAAGGCTAAGGAACTTGCACCTCAAGACTATTGGGTTGCTCTGGATCGGGGAAATGTGCTTTTAGACCTGGGGAGAAAAGAGGAAGCCCTTAAAGAATATGAGCGGGCTATCGGTATAAACGGCGATTATTTCCTTGCCTATGTGTATAGTGCGGGTATTAAGGATGAACTAGAGGACTACAAAGGGGCAGTTAGGGATTATAAAAAGCTTTCAGAACTGAATCCCGATTATTATTTTGCCTTCGAAGCGCTGGGGGTATTATATATGCGGGATAAAAAGTGGGCCGATGCTAAAAATGCTTTCATAGAGGCCTACAAACGTTCACCAACACACAGCACCTATGCCCTCCTGGCGGCGATAAACTGGTACCGAAGCGGGAAAGCCCAGGAAGTAAAGGGCTTTCTTGAAAAGGTTATCCCCACGGTGGAACAGAACAGCATCGATTGGTACATGTTCAGGCTTTTCTATGATTTTTCAGGGGATACGGATATCGCGACCCGTGTCGGCAACGAGAAAAAGCTTGATACAAAGGCCCGCATGCTCTATTACCTGGCCCAATACTACGACATAAAGGGCAATACAAATCTGGCGAACAAGTATTTTATGCTAGTCCGGGACATGAACCGGAAGAACATGATTGAGTGGCGGCTGAACCAATGGGAGATTGAGGCACGAGGCTTACAAAACCAGTCATCCTAGGGGTATACTGTACCCATGGGTAGCAGCTCTGCCTTTGAACAATTTAATTACATCCTGGCCGCCCTACGGATGAAACAAACCGGTGACAGCATCCTGGTACAGCCCCATGATTTTCCCGACCATGATGCGGTCGCCTCCGCCTTTGGCCTCGGACGGCTTTTGGAGCGGCTCGGCTTTAAGGTACGGCTCGTTCACCGGCATCCCATCCGCAGTCATTCACTGAACGCCATGATCCGTGAACTCCGTATACCCCTCGAACGGATTGATGAGCTTCTACCAACAGATGTAAGTGATGAACCCTGCATAATTGTAGACGGAAGTCCCAATAACGCCAATGCCCATCCTCTCAGCTCCAACCTGATTGCAGTTATCGATCATCATGTAAATCCTGGCGAACTGGATGCCCCCTTTGTGGACATCCGTACAAGCTACGGGGCCTGCTCTACCATCATTGCCGATTACTGGCAGGAGGCGGAGCTTATCCCGGACCGGCAAACCGCCACCGCCCTTCTTATGGGCATCCAGATTGATACGGACTTTCTCTCCCGCCGGGTAAGCCCCGCTGACCTGAACGCTCATCACCGGCTGTTTTTTCAGGCCGACTGGCAGTTCGGAACCCAGGTGGTAAAAGCAGCCCTTTCTATTTCTGACCTGGAAGCCTTTCATTACGCTACAAAGCATTACATATCTCAGGGAAACCTCTTTTTTACCATGCTTCCCTTCGACTGCACCCAGGAACTCATCTCCATACTGGCAGATTTTTTCCTCAGACTCCGGGAAATCCTTGTGTCTGTGATTGTCGAAGCCGGGGGAGATCGGTATCATGTGTCGGTCCGCAGCCGCACACCGGACATATCCGCAGCCACGGTTATTAAGCTCGCCCTGGCAGGCATCGGTGAGGGAGGCGGCCATGACCACATGGCGGGAGGCATTATCCATGCTTCTACCCATATTGATGAACAGGCCCTTTTCCGGCGTTTTGCAAAGGCCATGGAAACAGCCCAGGAGAACCAATGAACAAAGGAACACAAACACGACTCACCCTGCAGGACAGGGAAATAATACTGGTAGGAACTGCCCACGTATCCCGGGAAAGTATAGAAGAAGTAAACCAGGTCATCCGGGAAGAAAAACCTGGTATGGTCTGTGTAGAACTGGATGCGGGACGGCTGGCATCCATGACCCAGCAGGATTCCTGGGAAAAACTGGACCTGGTAAAGGTTTTCAAAGAAGGTAAAGGGTTTCTTCTCATGGCAAACCTGGTACTTTCCAGTTTTCAGCGCAGGCTTGGCCAGAATATGGGAGTAAAACCCGGTGATGAGATGAAGGCTGCCATCGACACAGCCACTGAGTTGGGCATCCCCTATAGCCTCTGTGACCGGGAGGTCCAGCTTACCCTGAAACGAGCCTGGGGGAGCTGCGGCTTCTGGAGCAAGAATAAGCTCCTGGCAACCCTGCTTTCCAGTGCTTTTACTACCGAAAAAATAGACGAAGCCCAGATAGAAGCCCTGAAAAATAAAAATGAGCTGGACAATATGATGGGCGAACTTGCAGAGTATTTACCGGAAGTTAAAAAGGTTCTAATTGATGAACGGGACCAGTATCTGGCAGCAAAAATCTGGGCAAGCCCAGGGAGCCGTATTGTGGCGGTTATCGGTGCGGGCCACATGGGGGGCGTCTCTGCCCATCTGGAAAAAATCGCCAGAGGAGATGGTTTCATAGACACCAGCGAGCTGGAGCAGATCCCGCCGCCCTCCAAAATAAGTAAACTTACTCCCTGGATCATCCCCGCCATCATTGCAGCCCTCATCATTGCAGGCTTTTTTAAAAGCGGCGGGGCCGTAAGCCTCAGCATGCTCCTCCAATGGATGCTCTGGAATGGCTCCCTGGCAGCCCTGGGTACAATCATCGCCTGGGGGCATCCCCTTTCGGTGCTTACCGCCTTTGCAGGGGCTCCGATTGCAACCTTAAACCCCTTTGTCGGGGTCGGGCTTTTCGCCGGGGTCGTGGAAGCCACTGTACGCCGTCCCCGTGTTCAGGACATTGAGCATCTGGCAGAGGATATAACCAGCCTCCGAGGACTCTACCGAAACAGGGTGAGCAAAGCGCTCCTGGTGTTTTTTCTTTCATCCCTGGGTGGCATGATCGGGAATTTTATATCCATCCCCTTCCTGACCAACCTGGTGGTTAAGTAATCACAACAACCGTTAATAAAACACCGGCTTTCGCCCAATACAATCGACTTTCAGCAGGCTGGGTCTCTAAAATCAGGCCCGAGCCTAGCGTAGGCCCCGCCGTTTTGCCTCCTTGAGCAGGGCTGTTACGATACCTTCGAGTTCGCCGGGGCCAACCATGTTCATAATCTGGGCCTGCAGGGGGAAATCCTTCCTAACAAGGCCCACATTTAAATTTCGGACCTTTACCGCCGTACCATTGGGGGTATCCACTTCCTCCATAAACCAGCCCCCTTCTGAACCGCCGATCGAACCATCTGAACCGAGGAGGTGCCAGCGGATCTCTGCCCGCCTCAGGTCCGGATACTGGACATATTCGTAGCGCATATCGTATTCGGTTGGGTAGGTGTAGCCGAGTATATGGATTTCGTAGCGCTGGCGCACCTCATAAAGCCCCCCATCCTGCTTTAACATGGTAATTTTGGCAAGCCGCGGCATATAGGCAACCTGGGAGGGAAAATCCAGAAAAACCTCTGCAAAGGACTTCATAGACAGGGGAAGCTGGGCCTGAATATCCTGATGGGTAAGAATCCATGTTACCTTCCCCTCCCTCGGCAGCGTGTCCAGGGTAAAAACCACTGTTTTTGCCTTTTCACTGAGGGTAAGACCCGGAATTGGGAACGCCCAGGGGTCCTGCTGCAGCACCGGGTCCTGAACTAGGGATGGCAGGGTATACACAACATGGGCCGACAGGCTGATACATAGAATTAAGGCAAACTTTCGCATCTTCTTAAATTTCCTCATTCATTCATAATCAAAATCGCTTTGAAAAACCAGGGCTTGGTTCAAGGGTGCACCCTCCGTTTCAAACGCTTCTCCAGGGAACGAACCGCGAGAGACAGGGAAATCGTGATGACAAGATAGAAAAAGGCCACCACATTGTAGGTTTCAAAAAACTTAAAGGTTGAAGCCGAATATACCTTACCGAGCTGGGTAATATCCTGTACCCCCAGGGCTGATACCAGGGAGGAATCCTTAACGATAGCCACAAACTCATTGGCCAGGGCAGGCAGAACATTACGGATAGCCTGGGGCAAAACCACCTTCCGCAGTGTCTGGCCATGGCTTAAACCTAACGCATGGGCTGCTTCCACCTGTCCACGGGGAACACTTTCTATACCCGCACGAAATATTTCTGCAATAAAGGCTGCGTAGCCCAGGGTCAGAGCCAGCACTGCCCTCACGGTAAAGTTAAAGGAACGGACCTCCACCGGAGCAAGCCATCCTAAATTGATGAAGGGCCGGAGGCACCAGTTAATAGCAGCGGCCAATGCTGGGGCCCCCACGAAGGCGATATAATAAAGGATAACCAGCATGGGAAGCCCCCGGACCACCTCGATATAAAAGGTGGCCAGTTCCCGAAATGGCTTAAAGGGAGAAGCCCTGAGGAGTCCCAGAACAAGTCCCAGTAAAATTGAAGTCCCATAGGCTATGAGGGATACCGAAATGGTAACCCCCAAGCCCTGGGCTATCGCAGCAACAATGACCTGGCTATCAGCTGAAACTGCGGCAGATACAATGATAGCTGCCGCCAAAAGGCCAAGCAAAAGCAGCCAACAGGGAAAGTCCCGATTCTTCATGAACTAACAGTTAGGGCTGGTATTCAAAGAACCATTTGTTGTTCAGCCTTTCCAGAGTTCCATCGGCCTTCATGGATTCTATCGCCCTGTTAAAGGGTTCTACCAGGTCCGAGCCTTTTTTAAAGATAAAACCAAATTCTTCTGTTCCCAGGGGCTCACCGATAACCTTCAGTTTCCCAGGATTGGCACCCACATAGCCCTTGCTGGAAGCCGCATCCATCAGCACCATATCCACATCTCCAGCCAGCAGGGCCTGGACCGCCGCGCCGAAGGTTTCAAAGAGCTTAATCCGCGGATTGGACTCATTCCCATCCAGCACATTATAGACCGCTACATAAAAATTCGTGGTACCCGCCTGGGAACCGATGAGCAATTTTGGATTTGCCCCAAAGGTCTTCGCATCGGTAAAACGGTTTTCATCGGCACGGACCAGCATAAATTGCTGGCTGGTCATATAGGGGATAGAAAAATCGACCTGGGCTTTCCGTTCATCATTAATGGTAATACCATCCATACCCACATCAAACTGGCCATCCCGAACTGCTTGAATCATGGTATCCCAGGCAGTTACCTTCCATTCAACCTTTGCATGTAAGCGGCGGGCAATCTCTTCTACAGCATCGTATTCCCAGCCCATGGCCTTTCCAGTCTTGGGGTCCACAAAGTTGAGGGGCGTATAGGCATTTTCAGTAACCGCAACAATGGTCCGCCCCTTCAGGTCCGGCAAGCCCGCACTCAATGTTCCCAGCACCGGCTGAGCAGCGGAACTATCCGGTTTTTTAGCACAGGATGTAAAACCGCCAAGCAGCAGTACTGCCATGACTGCAATAGATACTCTATTTGCTATTCGCTTTTGGTTCATACTGTTCCTCCATAACCCTATTCTAGTGGATGATATACCAAATAATCGAGTACCTGAATGAAGGTCTCCAATAAGGAATGAGCCTCAGGCCCTCCGATTATTGAGATATACCATAAACTGGGGTATTATACTTTATATGACTAGAACGAAAAGCACCTGCATTTTTATTAGTGTTTTAATGTTGATGGGATTAGCTTCCTGTTCAACCGTCCCTCCGTCTCAAAATCCTGCCCGCATTCAGGGGCTTATTAAAGCCTTGAACACCGAGCCGGTAGAACGTCTCATGGAGCGCTCAAACAGGCCCTTTTTATTAGATGGGGAAATCATAATCCGGGAAGCGGATATGGAAGCCCTTTGGCAAAACCTCCGTAACGGGGGCTTTACATTTCTGAATGCAGAGATTCTTTCAGTTACTCCAGTCGGACCGGAAAGCTACCGGTTGTTTGGAACCACCAAGGATGCAGAGTTTTTCTTTAAAAAATATGTGCCCAAGGACGGGGCTATTGCGGAAATAGGGACCGATTACGGAACCTTTTATATAATTACGGGCAGCCGCACCTGGTTTACACCTAAAATTATCGGTTTTACGAGTAAGGGGGTAAACAAATGAAACGCAGCATTCTGATATGGATCACGATACTTTTCATCATTCCTGTCGGTTTGCTGCTTGCCCAGAATACCACCGTAACCTACATCGAAGGAGACCCCAGAATAAAAAACAACCGCGGGACCATTGAGTCATTGGACTACGGAGCCCAGCTTGCTACGGGGGAATCGGTCATTACCGGCAAAAAGGATCTGGTAGAACTGGATCAGGGAAACAGCGCGACCATTCGTATTAAACCAAACACGGTTTTTACCATCCGGGAAATTGAGCAGGGAGGGCAGAAAGAACAGGTTCTCAGCACCATCACCGGTTCGGTATCCATGCGGTTTAATCGCCTGGCCGGTAAGGAACCTAAGATCGGCACCGTCAGCACCATAGCGGGAATCCGGGGGACCGAGGTAACCATTTTTGCCGGCCCCGATGGGAGCTCCCTCTTTATTGTAGAAAGCGGGCTTGTATCGGTTAGTGCAGCGGGCCAGACGGTGGAACTAGGGGCGCAGGAGGCGGTCGAAGTTCCTGCAGGCGGTCCACCGGGAGAAAAATTCTCCGTAATCGGCCGGGAGCTTGATTTTTCGACATGGTCCCAGGGCAAAGCGGAAGAACTACTGGCAGACCCCCTCTCCAGCCTGGATCGGAGTGCTGCCCTTCTTGCAC
>JAAYUZ010000170.1 GCA_012517385.1 Treponema sp.
ATTTTTGGTCGGACTTGAACAGGAGGGGCCGCCGAGCGAAGGCGAGGAACAGGGGCCAGGATGGCCCCGGCAGGCCCCGCAGGCGGCCTGGAAGGAGCCTGCAGGATGCAGGCGACTGGAAGGCAAGTCCGATCGCCGGCATAAGCAACGGGGCTGTCCTCTAGGACAGCCCTTTTTTTCATTGGACTTGAACCGGAGGGGCCGCCGAGCGAAGGCGAGGGAAAGGGGCCAGGATGGCCCCGGCAGGCCCCGCAGGCGGCCTGGAAGGAGCCTGCAGGATGCAGGCGACTGGAAGGCAAGTCCGATCACCGGCAAAGGTATCAGGGCTGTCCTGCAGCGTAATAATACAGGAAAGCCAGGGCGTACTGCTGAATATCATCAAAATAGGTGCGGATAAACTTACTTAATTCAAGGCCTACATATCGATAATGCCAGCTTTCCCAGCGATACCCCGTAACCTGTTCCAAATGTTCTGGATATGACAGGGACCAGCCATAACGCCATGCATTTTTTATAAGCCAGCGGCTTTGAGCAGTTTTAGCAAAGGAATCATCAATGCTGCCAAAATCTACCGCCAGACCAAGCTGATGCTGGCTGTGTCCCGGTTTTGCGGATTCCCGATCGGCTGCAGCTTGGCCCATGCTTTTTACATTCCGTTCATAGACCTGTTTCTGGTAGTCATAACTGCGATAACAGGATGATACAACGAGGGGCACTCCATCAACCTTGGCTGCCTTTGCCATGGTCTCAAGGGCCTGGGCAGCTTCTTTTCTGAGCTGCAAGCCTGAGCGATTTAATAAATAGGAACCATTTTTAAGAGTGATTAAA
The DNA here is from genome assembly GCA_012517385.1 of Treponema sp. Lineage (GTDB taxonomy): Bacteria > Spirochaetota > Spirochaetia > Treponematales > Breznakiellaceae > Gracilinema. The sequence goes on from JAAYUZ010000170.1 coordinate 829, forward strand.
TCCTCCGGTTCGTAGGTTTGGTCCAATCCATGGGTTTTATCAACCAGTTTCCAGAGGTATGAATCCTGGGCTAAAACACCCTTCACACTCTCTATAAATGGTTCTGGATTCGATTTTATGTCTGCTAGTATCTTTTCCTGTAAAGGTGTCGGAACCTGGGCAGCAGCGAGGGCTTTTTGAACCTTTTGTACCACATTATCATTCTGCTTCTGAGCTGCCAACGGCATACAGCCTATGAGCAGGACCATGAGTATACATGAAGTAAGTTTTAAACTATTCATCAATTTTTTACCGGACTTCGTTCAATGAACGGATAATGGGAAATAATTCAGGGAAGCCGGTAGAATCGATGGCCATCCTAACAATTTCGCTGGGATTCATAATATAAAGTCTATGGCCCCGATCCTGACCTAATTCTACCGCAGACATAAGAACCCCCAGGCCCGATGAAGAAAGGCTTGATACACGGGACATATCTAAAACAAGATTGGTTCGTTCAATCAAATTATAAACCCGCTGCTGAAAATCACTGTAGGTATAGGAATTGACGGTACCAATAATTTCAAGCATCACATAGGTATCGCCCTGACGTTCGGTTATATTTAAATGGTCCATACATCCTCCTTCACGTTATATAAACTTTATGGTTAAGATGGTTATATCGTCATTGATTTCCTGGGAAATGAACTCGGTTACATCCTCATTCAGGAACCGCACGATACGTTCCGCAGAAAGACTTCTATTTTCCAGCAGACTTGCCTGCAGCCGTTCTTTACCAAATCGAACACCCCGCACCGACTCAGCATCAATGAGACCGTCGGTTGTTACCAGAAGAATATCTCCTGCTTTAAAACCAGCCTTTCTCACATTGATATAGGGAGCAATATCCTTAACAAAGCCAAGAACCTTTCCTGCACCCTGAATTTCAACAGGATTGTTGTAAGCGGAAGACAAAAGCAGCATGGTAGGAATACCGCAGTTTATGTAATAGAGACTTCGTTCATTAAAGTCAAACAGACCAATAAAACCGGCAAAGAAGGTTCCCCTGGGAAGATATTCCTTGATAAAACTGTTCACCCGGACGATCAGGGTCTTAAAATCCTTTGTTTCTTTTAAATAGGTACGGATAATAGATTTTAAGATTACCATGGACATACTGGCATTGAGACCTTTTCCAGAAACATCGCCCATAACACAGATATATCGGTCCTTGGTAAGACGTATAAAATCGATAAAGTCACCACCCAGTTTGCGGGCAGAACGGGTCATAAAGGAAATATCTGCATGGGGGTGCTCAATTCTGTCCATGTTTTCCTGGAGGGACTGAATAATCTGTTCAGAAAACTCCAGTTCCCGGTCGACGGTCATTACCAGAGATTCTTGAGCAATATTTTTAAGGTAATAGGCTGTGACAAAGAGCTTACCATATATTCGTCTGAGGGAATCATAGTCATAATCAAGGAATTCAGCCCCATTTGATTTTGCACCTAAAAGTAATGCCCCAATTACTGAACGTCCATCCCGAAGCAATACCAGCGCATCCGAATTATAGGTATCAAGCAGTTTAAGCAATTCATCCTTTACCGTATGATAATCATAATTGGTAATAATTTCTGTTTTTATAAGGATGGATACATCTTCGTTTAAAAGATGGTCAATCGCAGGACTTTTCCTTGGTATGCTGTTATTATTGCTGTTAATAGCTTTAGAACTAGAACCGGCGAGCACAAGCTGTTCTTCATCATTTTCGATAAATAAATGAATAGAAGAACAACCCATATTTTTTTGTAATTGTTCTATAAATTCAGAAATTACCGCATCACGGCCCTTTGAATAATCGAGTTGAGAAAGCCCCGTTTCCAAACGCTCAGCATAGGCTCCCTGACCTTGCAACAGTGACTTAAAACGGGATCTTAATCTTCCGCTGATAATATCAACCACAAAAAAGACTGCCACACCAACAAGCACTACTATGAAAAAGGGTAGATCCCGGATAAAAAGATAAAGGAAGGCGTAAAGAGAACCGCTGATAACACCAACAACAAGAGAATATAGAATAAATGAGGATAGTGAGCTTACAACAGATCGGATATCAATGAGGCGGGTAATAGAAACCCCATAGCCCAACGTTAAGGCCAACAAGGTTCCCCCTAGCATCATAAACGGATAGGTCCAAACGAGTCCAAACTGAACCGGCAGGAATACGGCTAATGCAAAGGTTATTATATACCCGGAAAAAAGACCAACTATGACCAGAAGGGTTTGTATTTTATATATCTGGCTCTTAAAGAAGAGGCGACGTATAGATAGAATGATGCCGCTCAAGATTCCAAGGGCGAAACCGCCCACAACTACGGGTATAAAAAGGGGGCCTCGTACATGGACCAGTTCACCCGCTTCCCAGGTTACCTGAGCTTCATATAAATCCGAGAACAGAATGACGACTGCCACGGCAGCCCAGGCAAACATCCCTATGGTTCTTATGATCCGCAGATTTCGTTCATAGGGGAAGGAAAAGGCTAGCATGAAAACCAGAATATGGGTTCCCGCCACTGCTGATGCTGTAAGTCGAATAAAAAAGAGTGCAGCACCAGAATAGCGTGACAGGGCAGAGGAATACCCTATTCCTAATCCCAGAGCAACAATGGCTGCTGCAACGGTATAATAAAAAATAAGCTGGGTATTAAGATTTTCAGCACTACGAAAACGGACTCTAAACCCATATATCAGCAGGACCGCAAATAAAGCATAGTTTAAAATAGAAATAATCATTTTTTACTCCTGAACCTTTGCTACCAGAACGGTCACGTCATCCCGCAACTTTGTACCTGCGGCATGTTTGAACACCAGATCCGATAATTTCTGTAAAAATTCCTGGACCGGACCACGGGATTCATCCACTACAAAATCAATCCAGCCTTCGGTATCCCCAAGCATTTCCCCCTGTTCGTTGCTGACCTCCGACACCCCATCTGATGCCATCAGGATCACATCCCCGGGGAGGAGTTTCACCGTATCCACACCAACCGTATCAAGATCCAGTATACCGATCACACTGCAGTTGGATCCTAACCGTCGGATCTGACGGCCCGCCTTAGTTTCAGAGATAATTAACGGATCTGCCATGGAAGCATTAACATAGGATAATTCCATTTTCTTCGTATCGAGAAGCCCCAGGAATAGCACCGTATATTTATCCTGCAGCTTCATCCCCTTGATAGCCGCATCTACGGTCCTAACGACCAATTCCAGATCGTCTTTTTTCTCCATAATACGGATGGTGTTTACCACAATACCCATGATAAGGGCTGCAGCCAGACCTTTCCCGGATACGTCACCAAGCAATAAAAGGGTCCGATCCCCATCAATCGGCAGAACATCATAATAGTCACCGGATACATTCACTAAGGGCCTGAAATAGGAGGCCAGCTCTACCTTAGGTATATCGGGTAACTTTTTAGGCAAAAAGGCCCGCTGCGTTTCTGCAACCATGGACCATTCTTTGGAAACTGCAGCAATGGCAAACATTTTTTCAATAGTTTCATTTCTCTTTAAAAAATTGGCATATTCACTAAAAATCTGCGGGAATATTTCCTCATCCATATTCCGAACATACCGCATAAAGACATAGCAATGCAGGTTTCCGCTTACCACAAAAAAGCCCCGGCTCTTCCGATGATTAGATACCAGATCCAGATTATCATCAAAAAAATAAATACCATCTTTCCAACCCTCATAATGACGGACCAGCTCATCGAATACATGCTGATCCATACCAATGATGGTTGGACTATTATAGACCATATATCGTTTGGTCATATCAAGAAACATGATGGTACCATCGGCCCGCTTTTCCAATATTTCCCGAAAAGCGCTGATTAAATCACCAATAGTAAAGCAGAACCGGAGACGGTCCACAAAGTTTACTAATAGACGGGTTTCACCCCTATTAAAGAATAAATCTTTCAGGAAATCATTGATTCGCTGATTACTTTTATCATAGAAAAAACGCAAAAGGATAAAAGCAGTACCGGCAACCAATAATATGCCCAGAAAACTGAATTCCCTGCTTAAAAGCGGGGTTAGAATCCCAAAAAGAGCCATGCTGATAATCAGGGTGCTTATTTCGAGGGTTTTCGTTATCCTTCTATACATAGTGTACCGCCTCTTCCTTTATATAGTCAGTTCTATTAAATTGTCAATTTTGAATTATTTCTCTAATAAATGACATCAGAACCGATAGGGCATTTTCATTATGGCCCCCTTCGGGGATGATAATATCTGCGTAAGCCTTGGTCGGCTCAATAAATTCAAAGTGGCCAGGACGAACCACATTAATATACTGGTCTATGACTGAATCCACAGTCCGCCCCCGCTCATGTATATCCCGCTGAAGCCGCCTTATAAAACGGATATCATCTGGGGTATCGACAAAAATCTTTAAGTCGATAAGGTCCCGCACTGTTTTATTGGTATAAATCATTATACCTTCAAATATTATCAGTTTTTTTGGTTCTACATGAACAGTTTCATCCTTGCGTCGGTGATGAACAAAATCATACTGGGGCATCTCTATAGCAATTCCATCTTTAAGCTTTAGAAGATGATCAATGAGAAGTTCATTATCAAATGCTTCGGGGTGGTCAAAATTAAAGGCGGTTATATTATTATTTGATATAAATTCTGCTGATTTATAATAATTATCCTGGGCAAGAAACACAAAATCAGAAAAAAGTTCTGAAATTTTTCTTACAATAGTTGTTTTACCCGATCCAGAGCCACCACAGATACCGATGACCTTACAATCGCTCATGAACTGAAGCCTCCGCAGGTCAGTATACCCCATGACTGTTAGGGGCGCAACCGGCCTGCGAAAAGCTTACTTATTTCCCAAAAACACCAAATCCGTTTAAAAAGACAAGAATAATCAAAGCAGGGGCTATGAATTTGATAAAGGTATACAGCACCGGAATATACCACGGTTTATTTGGTTCTGCGGTTTCAAGTTCCCTTAAAAATTCTGCCTTCGGGAGTCTCCAACCTGCCACCAGGGCAATTGCTAGACCGCCCAGTGGTAAAAGAAGGTTTTGCTGGATATAATCTAAGAGGTCAAAGAAGCCCATGTTAAATAGCTTTACATCGGCCCAGAGGCCCAGCGAAAGGGTTGCAGGCAGACCCAGGACAAGGATACCTGTAGCGGTAATGAGCACCGCAGTTGGCCTCTTTAAGTTCATTTTTCCACTCAGCCAGGCTACAGGTACTTCAATTAAACTTATCATAGCGCCGGTAGCTGCAAGGGCAGAGAGGAGAAAAAAGAGAACCGTAAAGTAATTTCCCAGGGGCATTTTTGAGAACACCGCCGGGATAGAAATAAACAGCAGCGAAGGCCCCGATGCGGGTTCAAAGCCAAAGGCAAAAACGGCGGGGAAAATAGCCAAACCGGCCAGTATGGAAACCAGCGTATCAGCCAGAGCGACCCGGCTTGCGTTCGGCACCAGCCTTACTGTATGTGGCATATAAGACCCATAGGTGGTCATGGTACCCATTCCGAGGGAGAGCTTAAAGAAAGCAAGCCCCAGGGCTGATAAAATAACCGCCCCGCTTAATTTACTAAAGTCTGGCTCAAAAAGGAATTGAACTCCTTTAAACGCACCAGGGAGTGTCAGGGCCCGTATATCGCAGAGGATCAATAATCCTAACAGGATGGGCATGGTGAGTTTCGTAGCCCGCTCAATACCCTTTGATACACCAGCCAGTACAATGATAGAAATAAAAACAACTACCCCAGCTTGCCACAGCAGGGGTTCCCAGGTGCCGCTGGACAGGGATATAAATGCTTTACTCTCCAGCGGGGCCGTACCACGAATAGCTGCAATTAATGACTTAGGGATATAGGAAAAAACCCATCCTGCCACATCGGAATAAAAGGCCATAATAAAAAAAGCAGCAACTATACCCGCATAGCCAATCACCGCCCAGAAGCCTTCTTTAGGAACCACCCTTGCATAGCTTGCCACCGCATCCTGGCGCATTTTTCGGCCAATCGCATGCTCTGCGACCAGAATAGGCAAACCTACCAGGGCTACCGCCAGGAGATAGGTCAGCACAAAGGCGGCCCCTCCATTAACCCCTGCAAGATAGGGAAATTTCCAGATATTACCCAGCCCGACCGCGGAGGCAACCGTAGCAGTAAAGGCTCCAACCGAAGAAGCAAAACCATCTCGCTGCGTTTCCATAGAATTGATTCCTTCTGATAAGAAAAAAGTTTTATTTACTGAGGCTCTTTCAAAACTCGGAGAGTTTTGAAAGAGCAACCTTAGATGCACACGCAGTATTTTTACTATTCTATACTATATAAATAATTATCTTGTTATTGTAAAAATACTGCAAGAGGTTTCTGCAAAAGTAACAGACTTTTGCAGAAACCTCATACTACCATAATGCCTGGCAGCATATAAAGCCTTAAACAGGTCTGCACCCTTGGTGAAATTATCGCCTAGCGGTTAATTATTCCTCAGTTCTGAAAGGGGTATTGGCTGGGGGGAAGTGTTTTCGCCCTCCACCTTCGCCAGTTCTTCCAGCAGCTCCCGGCCGCGTTTAGACAGCCTAGCAGGGATCTGTATCATCAATTTAATATACAAATCCCCCTTTCTGCCTCCGGAGGGTATTCCCTCTTCACGGATCCGCAGCATCTTCCCATTTTGAATGCCCGCAGGGATCTTTACCTTAATTTTCCTGTTATCCAGGGTTGTCACATAGAGTTCAGAACCAAGGGCAGCCTGGGTAATGGAAATCGGAACCGCACAATACAGGTCCAGCCCATCCCGCTCAAAATATTCATGGGGTCTAACCCTGATAAAAACATAGAGATCCCCATAGGGCCCCCCATTGGGTCCCGCATCACCCTGATTTGGAATGACGATTCGTTTACCATCCTCTATTCCAGGAGGAATGGTCACCATAATCTTCTGTTTCTTCTTCTGCACCCCCGTTCCGCCACATTCACGGCAGGGATGTTCTATAACATAGCCTTCGCCTCCGCAGGTCGGACAGGGACTCGCTATAGAGAAAAAGCCCTGGCTTCTGCGGATCTGACCGGTACCTCCGCAGGTGGTACAGACCTTGCGGCCCGAACCACCGGAGGCTCCGCTTCCATGACAGGTAGAACATACCTCATTGCGGGTATATGCAACTTCAGCCTTGGTCCCAAATACGGCATCCTTAAAGGATATCTCTAAGTCATACCTAAGGTTAGCCCCCTGGCGTATTCCAGAGGAAGACTGGGACGAACGCCGTCCTCCACCTCCGAAAAAGGTATCGAAAATACCTGAAAAATCCCCAAAAATATCTTCGAAATCCCGGAAGGCCGAGGAGAAATCCTGCTGCCCCCCGCCCATGCCTTCCACTCCGGCGAAGCCGAACTGATCATAGGCAGCCCGTTTCTGATCGTCGGAGAGGACCTCATAGGCCTCGGTGGCCTCCTTGAATTTTTCCTCCGCCTCTTTATTCCCCGGATTTTTGTCCGGATGATACTGGATGGCGAGTTTTCTATAGGCCTTCTTAATATCATCCTTAGATGCACCCTTCTGAAGACCTAAGACTTCGTAGTAATCACGTTTGGCCACGTCGGCATCCTTTTTCAAAGATTATTTTTTATCGTCATCGACAACTTCGTAGTCCACGTCTTCTGCGGACCTGGTTCCGGAATCGGATGAACCGCTCGCAGCACCACCGGAAGCACCGGCATCACCCTGGGGCCCGGCATGCTTATACATCTCTTCAGCCAGTTTATAAGAAGCCTGCTTGAGAGCCTCAGTCTTTGCCTTAATAGCTTCGACATCGCTGCCTTCCATGGCTTTCTTAAGGTCCGCCACCGCTTCTTCGATCCGGGAACGGTCAGCAGCGCTCACCTTGTCACCCAGGTCCTTGAGACTCTTTTCGGTGGTGTAAATCAGGGTATCTGCCTCATTTCTGGCCTCAGCCCGTTCGCGTTCACGGCGGTCCTCTTCAGCATGGGCTTCCGCTTCCTTTACCATCCGTTCAATATCGGCCTCGCTTAAGCCGCTGGAACTTTCTATACGAATCTTCTGTTCCTTGCCGGTTCCCAGGTCCTTGGCGGACACATGGACAATACCGTTAGCATCGATATCAAAGGTAACCTCAATCTGGGGAACCCCACGGGGTGCCGGAGGAATACCTACCAGGTCAAAGCGGCCGAGGGTCCGGTTCTGGCTGGCCATTTCCCGTTCACCCTGCAGAACATGGATAGAAACTGCGGTCTGACCATCCGCTGCGGTAGAGAAGATCTGGCTCTTCCGGGTAGGAATAGTAGTATTCCGGGGGATGAGCTTGGTCATCACACCGCCCAGGGTTTCGATACCTAATGACAGGGGGGTTACGTCCAGAAGGAGTACATCCTTTACGTCTCCGCCCAGGATACCTCCCTGGATTGCGGCACCGATTGCAACCGCTTCATCGGGGTTAACACCCTTATTCGGTTCCTTTCCAAAGAGGTCCCGAACCAGTTTTTGTACCGCAGGAATACGGGTAGAACCACCAACAAGGATAACTTCATCAATCTTATCTGCAGTAAGCCCCGCATCGGCTAGAGCTTTCCGACAGGGTTCCTTGGTCCGTTCGAAGAGGTCATCGACCATCTGTTCAAATTTAGCCCTGGTCAGGGTCTTCTGCAGGTGCTTCGGACCCGATGCATCGGCGGTGATAAAGGGCAGATTAATCTCCGTACTTTGAACCGCAGAAAGCTCAATCTTTGCCTTCTCTGCGGCTTCACGGATCCGCTGCAGGGCCATCCGGTCCTTTCCAAGATCAATACCTGTATCCTGCTTAAACTCAGCTATGAGCCATTCCATGATTCGGCGGTCAAAGTCATCTCCACCCAGGTGGGTATCACCGTTGGTGGATTTTACTTCAAAGACACCTTCACCGAGTTCAAGGATAGAAATATCAAAGGTACCACCGCCAAGATCATATACGGCGATCACCTTTTCTTTCTTCTGATCCTTATTAAAGCCAAAAGCCAGAGCAGCAGCGGTCGGTTCGTTGATGATCCGTTTTACCTCGAGGCCCGCAATTTTACCTGCATCCTTGGTAGCCTGACGCTGAGCATCGTTAAAATATGCAGGAACCGTGATTACCGCTTCGGTTACCGGTTCTCCCAGATAATCCTCTGCGGTTTTCTTCATCTTTTGCAGAATAAAGGCAGAAATTTCCTGGGGCGAATAAAGCTTTCCCTGAATATCAACCCGGACATCATCACCCTGCTCAACTACCTTGTAGGGCACCAGTTTCATCTCGCTGGTTACTTCTGAATAGCGGCGTCCCATGAACCGTTTGATAGAATACACGGTGTTTTCTGGGTTGGTGATCATCTGGTTCTTTGCAGGCTGGCCTACAACCCGCTCACCCTTGCTTGTAAAACCGACGATAGAAGGTGTCGTCCGACCACCTTCAGAGTTCTGGATAACTACCGGTTCGCCTCCCTCCAGGACGGCGACACACGAGTTGGTAGTTCCAAGGTCAATTCCTATAATTTTACCCATACTATGCTCCTTATTAACACATCTAATTACAATATACTAAATTTAGAACCTACTGGTCCTTTTTATCCGTTCCTGTATCACTGGTATCGCTGGCACCATCCTCCGCTCCCTGCGAAGCGGGCATCAGTACCTTTACCTTTGCGGTCCGTACGATCCGATCCTTCAGCTTATATCCCTTAATGAGATCCTCGCCTACTATCGGTTCCTGCACAGATTCCGACTGTTCCATCATGATGGCTTCATGTTTATTCGGATCAAAGGGTTCTCCCGCCGATTCATAACGGACCAGACCCCATTTTGTTTCAAGCTGGGAGACCAGCCGTTTTTCTATCATGCTGATTCCTTCGTGGAGAGCATCATAGTCCCGCCCAGCTTCTGAAGAACGGATTGCCCGTTCAAAATCATCGATGACGGGGATCAAATCCAGGAGCAGGGACTGGTTTGCAAATTCAATTGCGTCCTGTTTCTCCCGTTGCATACGCTTCCTGAAATTTTCAAATTCCGCTGCTTTTCGTAAATACTGGTCCTTTAAATCCGATAATTCGGCTTCTAATGCGGTTATTTTAGCCTCCAATTCTGCTCTAACAGTTTCTGCACCCTGGGGTGCCTCATTTTGTTCAGTTTCATTCTGCTCCTTAGGCCCCTGATCCGCAGGCTGCTTTTCCTGAGCCTGACCAGCCTCAGCAGCTTCAGCCTGCTTTTCCTTCATATCTTGGCTCTGGGCATGTTTTTTCCCATCATGGTTATCATGTTCGGTACTATGCTTTGACATTATTCTTTCCTATTTGGATGGTTTTGCTAATAAAATACTCATTAAACTTATTAAGGGTCAACAAAATTCGAAACATCTTATGTATGACGTTGAACTATTTAAGTCCAGGCTGTATCCTATACCTTATGAAAAGTCTCATTAAGTATGGAGTAGCCCTGGCTGCACTGATCGGAGTTGGTGTACTATTTACTAACACGCTTCAAAAACAGGTTGGCAATCCGCAGAGCCAAAGCTTTTTACGGCTACCTTCAATTCCCCTTCCCTTTGGAACCCAGGTGAGTCTTGCCGGTCAAATTGTGGAAGAATCACGGCAAGTCTCAGCCTTTGATACCCTTCAGATTCCCGGAACCGGAACGGTAACAATCCGTATCGGCCCCACCCCTTCGTTAAAAATCCGTACAGATAAGGCCCTGCTGGATAAAATTACCGCCGAACAGCATGGCAGCACCCTCATTCTTTCCCAAAAAGATGGCATTGGTTTTACTATGAACGCCCCCATCGAATATGAACTCACCACCAATTCACTCCGTTCCATTTCTATCGCAGGGGCCGCAACAGTTACCGCCCTGGACACCATTAAAGGGACAAATTTAAGCATAGAAATAGCCGGTTCCGGGGATATTCAGGCCTCCCTCGATGTAGATTCAGCGGCAATTTCAGTCATCGGAGCAGGCAAACTGGAGCTTTCCGGCAGGGCTGAGAAACTATCCCACAAGGTTCTAGGCTCGGGAGACCTACGGGGAGAAAAGCTGAACGGGACAGATGCAACCATAACCATCCTGGGTTCGGGCAATACCGAAATTGGAACCTTTAAGGCCCTGGATGTTACCATAGCGGGATCAGGGGATGTCTACTATTCCGGGAACCCCAGGATACAAAGCAAGACCCCGGGGTCCGGAAAACTCATTTCCCGTTAAAAGAAAAGGTGCAGAAAGAACTGATCCGCCAGCACGAGTATTCCTAATACACCCGTATAGATAGCGAACACTTTTAAGTTTTTATTTCTTATAATGGACAACATAAAGCGGACCGCAAAAACGCCCACTATGGCGGCGGTCAGCACCCCTGCAAGCACCGCCGTAAGTCCGGTCCCGCCAAAAAGGGCCTCCGTATCATGGGCTTTAAATGCCGGCAATAGGTCCTTAAGCTGCAAAACGAGAGCACCCAGAATTGCCGGAATCGCCATAAGAAAACTGAACCGGGCTGCAAATTCCCGGTCCAAACCCACACCGAGGGCACCCGCAATTGTGGAACCTGAACGGGAAACGGCGGGGAAAATAGCCACACCCTGCAGGGTTCCAATCAGCACCGCATCGGTATACTTCATTTCTGACTCGCCGCGTCCCTTAGTTTTCCGGGAAGAGAGCCATTCTGCCACAAGCAAGATTACCGTTGTCAGCAGGAAACCAAAGCCCAGAAAAGCCCCGCTGGTAAAGGCATGCTCTATGGCTTTCTTAAAGAGCAGGGCAATAATCACCGTCGGAATGGTTCCGGCAATTAAAAGCCCTGTAAGCCGCTGCACCGGCCTTTTAAGGAGGGCCCACACATCCTTCCAGAGGACAATGAGGACCGCCACCAGGGTCCCCGCATGTAAAAGGGTATCAAAAAGCAACGCAGGCTCGGAAATCCCCATTATTTTTTGTACCAATACCAGGTGCCCTGAGCTGCTTACGGGAAGAAACTCGGTCAAGCCCTGCAAAAAACCTAAAAATATTGCCTGAAATACACTCATGAAACGTACTCCTTATGAAACGCAATCCATGCTTTCTTTCGGTTACTGTATCGAAAAATGGGGAAAGAAAAAAGATAAGTCCAGGACCACAGGTGCCATCATTGACCGCCCATTTCAACGCCGCTAGAATGGTTTCATGGCAACCACAACCGCAGCGAAGCTGCTCCAGGCCCAGGGGTTCGGCTCCAGAAAGGAATGTATCAGCCTTATACGAAGGGGAATAGTTCAGATTGATGAAAACCCGGTGGTCAACCCAGACTTGGAGGTGGATCCTGAGGCAGTCCGTTTCATCAATATAAAGGATGAACGCTGGCCCTGTTTCTCCAGGTTGTATCTGGCCTTAAATAAACCTTCTGGCTATGAGTGTTCCCAGCAGCCCTCCCATCACCCCTCGGTCTATGAACTATTCCCGTCCCAGTTCATCCGCCGGGGCTTGCAAAGTGCGGGCCGTCTGGATTGGGATACGGAGGGCCTCCTCATTTTTACCGATGACGGACCCTGTATTCATAGTTTAACGGGACCTAAAAAACATGTGCCTAAAACCTACCGGGCCCGTACAGAAAAACCTCTTACATCGGATCTTATTGCTTCCCTTTTGCAGGGGGTCCTTTTAAAAGACGAGACAGAACCTGTGGCTGCCCTGGAATGCCAAAAAGTTGGAGATCACGAACTGGAATTGATTATTGACGAAGGAAAATATCACCAGGTACGCCGGATGATTGCCGCTGCGGGCAACCACTGCGTTTACCTTGAACGAATCGCTATTGGGAACCTCAGGCTTACGGACCTGAACCTTTCCCGGGGCCAGTGGTGCTACCTTTCGGAAGAACAGCTGGCCGCCGCTAGTTGCCGGAACTAAACCCCGCTGGCACATGAGGGCCAGAAGGCCCTATAAGCCCTTTCGCCGGCAGCCCAAAGAGCTGCCAGCACTCAAGTGCAAGCTGCCAGCCGGGGTGTTTTACAAATGATTACAAACCAAGCAAATACTGGTTCAGGAGGTTTTCCAGCCGTTCCTGCTTTCCGCTGGTAAACCCGACATTCCCGTATTCCTTTGCTAAGCCAGCCAGTTCTTCGAATTTCATCTGGCCCTTTTCAAAGCGGGCCCCATCACCGGAATCAAAGGATGCGTACCGCTCCTTAATAAAGGCAGCATATTTACCGTCCTGGATAATCCGATGGGCTACTTCAAGGCCGACCGCAAAGGCATCCATACCACCGATGTGGGCTTCAAAGAGGTCAGCGGGGTCCACAGAATTGCGGCGGATATGGGCATCAAAATTAAGCCCCCCGGTAGTAAAGCCTCCCACCTTCAGGATGGTGAGCATTGCAAGACTGGTTTCGTAGTAGCTCATGGGGAACTGGTCCGTATCCCAGCCATTCCGGGGATCGCCCCGGTTGGCATCCACGGAGCCGAAGAGCCCCAGAGCGGCAGCGGTTTCCAGTTCATGATGGAAGTCATGCCCCGCCAGTTCCGCATGGTTCGCCTCAATGTTCATGCGGAAATCCTTTTCAAGGCCATACTGTTTAAGGAAACCCGCTACGGTTTCCACATCAAAATCATATTGATGTTTGGAGGGTTCCATCGGTTTGGGTTCAATGTAGAATACACCCTTAAAACCGCGGCTGCGGGCATAGTCCCGGGCCATCACGAGGAAGCGGCCCAAATGTTCCTTTTCACGTTTCAGGTCCGTGTTTAAGAGGGACATATAGCCCTCACGGCCGCCCCAGAAGGTATAACCCTGGCCATCTAATTCTATAGTCGCATCGATAGCTGCTTTTACCTGGGCTGCCGCATGGCTTACTACCGCAAAGTCGGGATTGGTTGCAGCACCGTTCATAAAGCGGGGATTGGAGAAAAGGTTGGCAGTGCCCCAGAGGAGTTTTACCCCGGTTGCCTTCTGCCGTTCCTTTGCTTTGGCCACAATGGTCATGAGGTTTTTTTCACTTTCCGCGGGGGTAGCCCCTTCTGGAGCTATATCCCGGTCATGGAAGGCATAGAACTCTGCTCCCAGTTTGGTAATAAACTCAAAAGCCGCATCCAGCTTGTGCTCTGCGCCCTCCATGGGGCTCTTAGCATCCAGTTTCCAGGGCTGTTTTTGAGTTCCCGCACCGAACATATCGGTGCCGTCGGCGCAGAAGCTGTGCCAGTAGGCCACCGCAAACCGCAGGTGTTCCTTCATGGTCTTTCCGCCGATCTTTTTATCAGGATCATAATATTTAAAGGCCAAGGGGTTATCACTTTTTGGTCCTTCATATTTGATCTTGCCGATCCCGGGGAAATATTCCTTATTTCCAACAAAATACTCTGCCATATCTGGCCTCCTTATCGATATAGGGGACTTAAGGCCCCCAAATAGGTTCCATAGGTTTGATACGCCCGATCATAGATACTGACACTCATCGGATCCGGTGTAATAACCTGACCGCCCTCCAGCTGCACATGGACATCACAGAGTTCCTTAATGGTTGATGAAAGGCCGGCGGCGGTTTCCAGACACCAGAGGGCCTGGATAGCCGCCCCCATGGCTGCCGCTTCCTCACCGGCGGGCAAACGGACCGGCAGGTTCATGATGTTGGCCACCATGGTTCGCCAGAGGGGGCTTTTTGCGCCGCCGCCAATGAGTCTGATCTCCTGGGCTTTAAAGTTAAGGGCCTTAAAGGATTCGAGCCCTATCCTCATGCCAAAGATGGCCGACTCCAGGGCTGCCCGGGCAATGTTCTCACGGCTAAAATTAGCCGCCGTAATGCCGTTAACACTTGCCCGGCCGTTCGGCAAGTTTGGAGTCCGCTCTCCATTAAAAAATGGCAGAATAACAATCCCGTCAGCACCAATAGGTGCAGAAGCGGCGGCACTGTCAAAGGAACGTACATCCATCCCAAAGAGTTTTCTGAATTCTTCGGTGGCTACAGTGCAGTTCATGGTGCAAAGCAGTGGAAGCCATCCTCCGGTGGAAGAACAAAAGGCTGCCAGGTTGCCCTGAGGGTCTACAACGGGGGTATCCGAATATCCGTACAGGGTACCAGAAGTACCAAGACTCATGGTCAAAAAACCATCCTGAACGGTACCGGTACCGATGGCCCCCATCATGTTATCGCCCCCTCCTGAGGATACGAGCGCTCCTTCGGGGATACCAAATTCAGCAGCAGCCTTTTTACTGACCAATCCTGCGCTCTGATTGCTTTCTATAAGACGGGGGAGGTAATGAATAAGGTTTGGATCGATGAGGTCGCAGATTTTTTTAGACCAGCGCCGCTTGCGGATATCAAAAAGGGCCGTACCCGAGGCATCCCCATATTCAGCCACATATTCGCCGGTCAGCAGGAAATTGATATAGTCATGGGGCAGAAGTACATGGCGAAGACGGGCAAAAAGTTCTGGCTTATGTTTTTTAAGCCACAAAATTTTTGGAGCCGTATATCCCGGCAGCATTAATAATCCAGTTTCTTCCAGGAGGGCCGCCTCACCACCCGCAGCTTTGGTAAGCTCTTCACACTCTGCAGCCGTTGCGGTGTCACACCAAAGTTTCACCGAATAAAGGGCCCTACCCTGCTCATCCAGAGGGACAAAACCATGCTGCTGCCCTGAGACACCGATAGCCATAATGGTAGACCGCAGATCGGCATTGATATCTGCAAAACAGGACTGCAGGGCCTTCTCATACCAGTCGGTCTCCTGTTCCCGGCTGCCATCATTCCGTGCCGTCATCTGAATCGGAGCCTGGGATCGGGCCACCACAGTTTTGTTCTCAAAATCATAGAGGATCACCTTGCAGCTCTGAGTCCCCAGGTCAATTCCGCAGACTGTCTTCATATGCACTACCTCCGCCTTTCACCTATCTGTATCCAGCATAGGAGACGTAATGGGAAAGTTCCATATACAGTATTGATGAAACATATCCATTATTGATATTCTTATAGGGTGAATATTAAAGATGCGGTGTACGTTTACCGGCTCATAGGGGGAAACAGGCTATCCTGGCATGGCCGGTATCACACCCATGGTCCGAATGACTATGAATTCCACGTATTTCTCGAAGGTCAGGGAGCCTTTTTACTCAACCGGACCCGCTACCACATCGAAGGCAACCGCCTTTTTCTGACCCGTCCCCGGGAGTTTCATTCCATCCTGCCTGAGGCCCTGGAAAAACCTATCAGTTATTACGCCTTTTTATTCGAAATTGATCCTGAAAGCCCCCTGGATCAGCAGGCTCTGGAATGCATCCGGAGTACCGAAGCAGGACAGCAAAAGGGCATCACAATCGAAGGTCGTTCCCGTTTCCTGTTAGAAGAACTGTATTTTTTATCCCGTTCAAAGGAGCCTGCCCAGAAACAAGCGGCAGAATATCTATTATTGAGTTTAATCTATCAATGGTATGGCCAGGGTTACGGTGGTGTGACACCACAAGAGGCTAAACCTAATACACCCTATGTAAAAAACGATCATGTGGAGCGGGCGCTGCAGCGGATGGAAAAGGCTATTCAGGATAAGGTAAGTACAAAAGAATTGGCCGATGAGCTCGGCCTTTCGGAAGAACATTTTATCCGTATATTCCGAAAAACCCTGGGGATGTCCCCCTTCCAGTATTTTACCAGACTTAAGGTAGAAGCCGCGAGTGCCTATCTGGTAGAATCCTTTATGCCCATTAAAACCATTTCTGACTATTTCGGCTTTGAAAATCCCTTCCATTTTTCACGGGTATTTAAAAAATGTACCGGCCTCTCTCCCCAGGAATACCGAAAAACCTACAGCCAGAGACTATAGTGCAAATTACTTAAAGAGGCTCTTTACACTATTTTGGATTTTATAAAAAAAACCGATATACTTGTTATATGGTACATGTACTGCTCATAGACGATGACCGGATACTTGCCTCGGCTGAAAAAAAGCTCCTGGAACGACGGGGATTCCAAGTAAGCATCGCTGAAAGCGGTGAGCAGGCCTACGAAGCATTAGAAGACGGCCTTGCCCCGGACCTTATATTGATGGATTACAATCTCGGCAATGGCCTCGATGGGGTAAAGACAGCGGAGCTTATACAGCTTCAGTGGGATATTCCCATAGTGTACCTTTCTGCCAGCACCGACCCGGAATACCTGAGAAAAATGGAACAATCCGACGGATATGGCTTTGTACTAAAGAGTTCCAGTGTTGAAATGCTTGAAGTGTCCATCAACATGGCCCTTAAACTGCATGAGGCACAAAAAAGGGCTAAAGAAAAGGACCAGCTCTATCGTCAATTATACGAAACAATGGCGCAGGGTGTAGTCTATTACGATGGGGATGGCAGAATCATCGATGTAAACCCTGCAGCGGTGAAAATATTTGGTCTTTCCCGGGATGAATTGCTGGGAAGGGATACCTTGCATCCAGCGTGGCGGGCGATTAAATTGGATGGGACTCCGCTCCAGGAATCGGAACGTCCGGTAAAAATCACCCTGAAAAGCGGCAAACCGGTCCATAACTTCATCATGGGCCTCGCATACAATTGTGGCGTTTCGTATCGCTGGATTTCGGTTAGTTCAACGCCATTAGATGAGCAATTTGCCCCTGCAAAGGTATTTGCGACCTTTGAAGATATTACGGAACGGATTAACCTGGAAAAGGAACTGGAAAACCTCTTTCTTCAGATGCACAATGGCTTTGCCCTCCATGAAATTATTCTGGATGAACAGGGTAAACCTATCGATTACCGTTTCCTTAAGGTAAATGCCGCCTTTGAAAAACTGACGGGACTTTCAGCGAAAGATATCATTGGCAAGCGGGTCCTCGAAGTATTACTCAACACTGAATCCTATTGGATAGATACCTATGGAAAGGTAGCCCTCACCGGAGAAACCATAACCTTTCAAAACTATTCTTCCGAATTAAAGCGATACTATGAAGTCAGTGCATACCGCCCCGCACCCATGCAATTTGCAGTTATCGTTTCAGATATTACAGACAGAAAACTCGCCGAAGTTGCCCTGCAGGGAGCCTATGAAGAAAAGGCAACCCTTTTAAAAGAATTACAGCACCGGGTTAAAAACAGTTTTGCCATGCTTGAATCTATGATGCAGCTGGCTGCAGACTCCTATACTTCAGAAGAGGTAAACCAGGCCTTAAAGGAGATTCAATTCAGAGTCAATGCGGTGTCCCAGCTTTACAGCCAGCTTCACCAGACTAGTTCATATAACCAAGTAGACACCTATGAATATTTCGAACAGCTTCTGCAGTCTATGACAGAATTTTCACCATTAAAGCTCCGTACCAACATAGAGCCCATGATGATTCCCGTCAAAATTGCCACATCCTTAGGAATCATGCTTACAGAGCTGGTAACTAATGCATTAAAATATGCCTATCCCAAGGATACAGAGGGTGAACTAACCGTAGAGTTAGTGAAGGCCACGGAGGGCCTCGTATTAAAAGTCCAGGATAAGGGGAAGGGGCTCCCCGAAGGCTTTGTGATAAAGAACTCCAGCGGCCTGGGCCTGAACCTGGTCAACGCCCTGGCCCAGCAGATGAAGGGCCGCTTCTCTATTGAAGGGCACGGCGGAACCACCTGTACCATCCAAATCCCCCAAGAGGTGCTGAAGGTGTAGGCTCTCACGATATTCTACTTACCTGCTCCCAGGGGGATTAGCCCAACAAGGCCCCGCACTTCTTCATCGGCGAATCGGATTCCAAGACCTACAAAAAAGTCCCGCCTTGGATCTAAAGCAGCATTTACCCCGCCATACACATACAACCAGTTCCAGGGCATATCAGAATAGGGATTAAAAGCAGGATACCAGTAGAGGGTACCCCGTAAATTCGGCACACCATTATTTTGGAAATCAAAGGCTTCAGCGGAAAGTTTAATCTGGTTTATAGGGCTAATATCAAAGCCAAGACCTGCTGTCCCCTCATACACCCCGCCCCTCAAGGTAAACCATCCAATCCGGCGTGCAAGTTCAGCATCAAGCACATAAGATGCGGTACTGCCAGCCGGAGCAGAACTGACACCTATTCGGTAAAACCGGTCCTGTGATGCAGGCTCTAAACGGAGTGAAGCTCCAGCCTTAAAAGCCGAAGCCAGCAAATCATAACGTCCAACAGAATCTACCTGAACACCTAAACCGGCAGCCTTTTTTACAATTACGCCTGCATCGCTTACAACCTTATTTGAATTAACTGCTAAGGTATTAAAGGAATCCAAGGCTTCCTGCAATTTGGCTGCGGCCGCTTCTGTACGCTCTGCGGTCGACAATACACTGGCGTATAATTTTTCATCGTAGATCGCCTTTCCGATATTTCCGTTACCAGCTCGGATTTCAGCGGTCATCTGCCGTAGATTTTCCAGGGCTTCTTTCACATCCGTCGCCGAGGAAGCGATATCCCCTTCCCGTTCCTGCAAAATCCGCTCAAACCGTTCGGTTATTAGGGCACTCGACTCCAAAATCCGGGAAATACGATCCAATTCAGCATCGCTTCGATCATTGAGTTTTTTAGCCATGGCATTAAAGGTCTCGAGTGAAACCGCTAAAAGTTCCATCTGGCGGGTCTGGAATTCCCGTAATAATTCAGAAATTTGTTTGGTTAAATCCTGGGCGGAACCTAAAATAGCGCTGGTGTCTCCAGATCCGCGGACCGCTTCTATACGGCTCCCTGCTTTTATGATTGGGCTGTATTCCGTTCCTGGCGATAGGGCAAGAATAGAGGTACCCAAAATCGATGAGGGTTTCCTCTGAAGGCTCGCATCCTGCCGTATCTCAACACTTTTCAGGAAAGCCACCCGCAATATGGCGGTGTCACCATGTAGATCAATGGCTTTGATTTTTCCAACTGGAACACCTGCCAAATACACTTTGGAGTTAGTACTCAACCCGGTTGCATCATCTATGGCGACTTCATAAACTTTGGTATTAAAATCATTAAAACCATCGGTAGAGCGGACGATATATACGGTGCCGGCGGTACCTATGGTGATAAAAAATAAACCAATTTTAATATATCTGGAAATATTCATACTTGTAACTCATTAAAAGAAATACGCAAAAACGCCCGGACTATATCATGGTCTGAGCGAGCCACCTCCTCAGGTTTACCATCCGCAACGATGGTTCCCTGATGCAGGAAAGCAATTTGATCAGATATACGAAAAGCAGCAGGAATATCATGGGTAATTAAAATACAGGTCACCCCCAACTCCTTATTAACCCGTAATACCAGATTCATAATAGTTTCTGATAGTACTGGATCTAGGCCAGTCGTCGGTTCATCAAAAAAAAGCACCTCCGGTTGCAGCATTAGAGCCCGAGCTACCCCAACCCGCTTTCTCATTCCTCCAGATAAATCTGAAGGATGCATATGCTCAATACCCGGTAGCTCAATCCAATCCAAAATTTCCGCTACCTTTTTTTTAATTATAGCCCGATTTTTAACCTGTAAAACCTCACGCAGCGGAAATTCGAGATTTTCACCAACCGTCATAGAATCAAAAAGAGCCGCATTTTGGAAAGCATAACCAAAATGCTTTCTGATTTCAATTAATTCCTTTCTGTTAAGTCGGGTTAACTCTACATCTTTGAACCAAACAGCCCCTGAATCTGCAGGAATCATACCCATAATACATTTTAAAAGAACGCTTTTACCGGTACCGCTCTGACCGACCACCGAACAAATACTTTTTTCGGGTATTTCAATATTCACCCCAGTTAGTACATTTTTATTCCCAAAAGCCTTATAAAGATTCTCGATTTTTAAAATCATCATTTAACGTCCGAAAAATATAGGCCGCATTACTGTGGTCAAAATATAATCTGCCACAAGAATTGCCACTGAAGAAGTGACAACAGCTTTAGTTGCTCCTTCTCCTACGCCCTTTGCCCCCTGAGAAACATGCAGTCCATGAAAACAGCTGATGGTAGAGACCATAAACCCCATGACTACCGATTTTATTAACCCAATTACTATATCTTTGGTTTTCAGTACATTAAACATATAGTCTGTGTAACTGGCAGAATCGATTCCATACAGGGTAGTAGAAATAAAAAATGAGCCTAAGGACCCTACCAGATTAGCTAGCATGGTTAAAACAGGGAAGACCAGGATGGATGCGACTACCCGCGGAACTACCAGATAATGAATTGGATCGATAGACATGGATTCCAGTGCATCAATCTGTTCGGTTACCCGCATCGTACCCAACTCTGCAGCCATGGCAGAGCCATTTTTTGCAATAAGCATGAGGGTGGTAATGATTGGTGCTAATTCCTGTGCAAGAGCAACCGCAACCGCCGCTCCCGTACCAATTTCTGCCTGAAAGGGCTGTAAAAGAACAACACTTTGCAGCGCAAATATCATTCCTATCGCAAGACCAGCGAGAAGAATAACTGGGACAGAATTTACTCCTAAAAGTTCAATTTCATACAAATACAGGTGCCATCTCAGAGGTCTTTTAAACCAATATTTAAAAAGATTTCCTAAAAAAACAAAAAATACCCCTGTGTCTTCGAAAATCTTACTTATTTTCTCAAACAATAAAGCCCACATTGGGTATCCTCAACTTTTCTACCGTTAAATTCTATGATTTATCCTTATTGCAAGATAGATAAACGTTTACTTACTTCGTCAATCTTATCATTAAATCTTCCTGCTGTGTAGATATCCAAAGCTTTTTTGTAGTGCACTCGCGCTAGTTCTATATTTCCCGCCTTTTCATATACGGTCCCTAAGGCAAGATAATCACTCCCCAGACCGCTTCCGTTTTCAGCCTGTCGATCATAGGTTACAGCGTTTGTAAGATGAGTAATCGCCAAAGCATAATTTTCCTGTTTCGAATACACCGAAGCCAGGAGATAATAATCTGATGCCAGCTCAATATAAGATTTATTATTTTTATCAATATCTATTGCCGTCTTTAAAACCTGTACAGCCTCTTCATAACGTTTTAATTGTTTTAATACATTACAATAGAGCCGAAGCGCCCTGGCCTTATCCGTTAAACGGCTTCCCAGTTTTGTTACCGCCTGGCTCAGCAACTTCTCAGCAGACTCTATATCTTTTACATCCCCTGAGAACAGCTTTCTTTCAGCTAAAAGGAGTGAAGCCAGCGCAACCAGCCCTTCATCCCCTGCTTCCGCAGCAATTTCCTGAGCTTTCTGCCAGGCATCAAAATCCACGCCAGGGACCCGGCCAAGGCCATCAAGGGCTCTGATACGGCCTTCGCTTTCATCAACCAGAGTATACAATCGATAGGCTTCCGCATAATACTCTCGCGCTGCAGCGGGCTGCCCTTCCCGTAACGATTTAGCTCCCAGCAAAACTAACCTTCCCGCTTCATTGCGAACCATCAGAGACTGGGGTGGTGTTTTTGGAGCACTAGAACAGGAAATATATACTAAAGAGGTGAAGATAATAGCAACATAAATTCTATATCTCATAATGGATCTCGCTCCTTTAGAAATCGTTATTCCTGAGCCCCGTTGGTGCAGACTTTGGATCTATCCGTTCAGGGATTCCGCCCTTTAGCAGAGGATTATTTTTAAGTCCTTAAAGCACATCCTGGGCTGACACAATGGCACTTCGGGCATCATCAAGTGTCGCAGCTATTCGGGGCATCTGAGCCGAAAGGGTAGCCGTGGCCCCTTCCAGATTTTTCATAGATTGCTCAACCTGGGCCAGGGATCCATCAATATGATTAAAGAGCCGGTTTCCATCATCCAAAAGTGTTTTTAATGACCCCTTGGGATCAAGCAGCCGAGGAACCAGCCCTGTCGGATCCTTTAAGGCTTCACTCGTCTGGGCTAAATTACCCGTGATTGTAGAAACAGAGTTGAGAACCGGCGGCAAACTCGTTTCCACCTGGGACAATACTCCGGAAACCCTTGGGACCAATTCAGAAACCGCTGTATTTGTTTGACCTAAAAGCTTCTCCAACTGCTGCACCGAATCAGAGGCATTCTGTAATGCTTCTGCCACCGGACCAGTCCCAGTACCCGCAACAGCCGCATTAACCAGAGTCAGGGTCCTTTTCAGCTGAACTACGGTATCATTTACATTTTCTAAAAGGGGATTCACATTAGAAAGCAGTCTGCTTATGGTATCATCCTTTGGCGGCCGATCGACCAACTCCTGTTCAACAATACGTTTCCCTTCCGGTGAATCATAGGATGGAATAAAAGACTTCTCAGGCAGATGAACCTGAGACTTTCCAGGATAAAATAAGAGCTGATTGCCAAGACCAATGGGACTTACTACCAGTTCCAAAATGGAATTTTCAGTCACCTTTTCGATATAGGTATCATATATAATAAAGAAGACATCCACCAAATTATCCTGATTTAATGAAACCTTTTGAATTCGACCGATTTGAAATCCCTTGTATAGAATTCCCGTTCCTACCGAAACACCAGCACTGGAATTAAATTGGGACTTGTACATATAATCCCGGGCAAACCAGCGTTGTTTCCCACCCATTAGCACAAGGATCCCCGCAAGTAAAATAATGGCGAGCAGAACAAAAACGCCAACAATCTGATCTGCATATTTAATTCTGAATTTCATACCAACCTTCCTTTCAGCTATCGCCTTGGATCATCCAGTGAAATTTCTTGAATTTTATATTCCCGTATTTTTCTTATTAAATCACCGCCTAAAAGGGGGGCAATTTTTTCTGCCGGGCCCTCAGTTGCCAGGGATCCGTTGGCTACCACACAAATGTGATCAGCAATTCGAGCTATCAGATTCGCATCGTGGGTCACCATAATAATGGTTTTTCCTGCTTTTTTTTCTTCAATTAAAATTTGAATAAGCCGTTCTACCGTTTCCTGATCAAGGGATGCGGTAGGTTCATCGAGAAAAAGCACCTCCGGTTCACAGATTAAACAACGCGCAATAGAGATAAGTTTCTGTTCACCCATAGACAAATCGGCGGGTCTGAATCCAAGGCCTTCCAGATACCCAACACGCTGGACAACCCGTTTAACCATTGCATCGGTTTCTGTTTTACTTATATGAGGTTTGTGAATTGCTAAAGGCAAGGCCAGATTATTGTAGATGCTTTGATTTGCCCATAGAGCCGCATCCTGGAATGCAAATGAGCAAAGGGATCGGAACTGTAACTCATCCCGCTTATTAAAAGCATAGATATTCTTTCCCTTATAAAAAACAATCCCATTGTTCGGAAGTATGAGCCCAGCCAGGGTTTTTAACAGGGTGCTTTTTCCGGAGCCAGCTTTACCAACAAAGCAGGTCGTAATACCTTCTTGTATTTCCAGGGAGACATCATGCAGTATTTCTGTTTCTGCGATATATACGCTTATATGGTCCGCTTTAAATAAAATACTCATATAAGATAGGACAGCACGGTTATAAAAGCATCGGCAACCACCAGCAGGACCAGAGATTGGCCTACTGCCCTAATACCAGCCTGCGGGATTTCCGTAGATGCCCGCAGAACAGAAAATCCCTGGAACACCGCTACGGTAGAAACCAGGGCTCCAAAGATAATGCTTTTAAATAAGCCTGTTCCAATATCGACTAATCGGATTGCCTCCATAAGATTATTAAAATATTCAGTGAACGGTAAGGGGGCCACAAGGCTTAATACGACATAGGAACCTAAGAGACCAAAAATATTAAAATAGATATTTAGGAAAAGGGATGAAAGGGTAACCCCTAAAAATCGGGGGACCGCAAGATAGGAAATGGGATCAATTCCCACAGAAATATAGGCCTCTATTTCATGGGATACCACCATATTGCCCAGTTCAGTTGCAATCGCCGTACCAGATCGGGCGGTTATAATAAAGGCGGTCAGCAGGGGGCCAAGCTCGCGGGTAATAATCGTAATCAGCAGAGTATACATCAACTTGCCCTGGCCAAACTGAGGCAAAACGGACACACCGATTATATTGATGATTGCTCCAATGCCAATAGCCAGCACAGTGGATATGCTGAGAGCCTCAACTCCGGTAAAGAGGATTTGCATAACCAATACTTTAAGTGCAACCTGCCGCCGGGTAAAGAACAGGGCTGTCTCTCTTAAAATCCGGCCAAAAAAACCCAGGGCATAGAAAAATTGTTGTGTTCGATTAATGACCTTATGTCCAATAGCACCTATAAGTCTCACATTGTAAGTATAGGAGACCAGCCCTTCATAGTCCAGTCTTACTTTATTTTGATGGTTGACCCATCAATCCATTAACCGTATCATACAGATGTGGCAACAAAACGGACTGCAAAAAAAAAGAGCAATGCCCCAGTTGGATGTTTAATCGGAATATTTCTGATCATTCTGCTCAGTGGTATCCTGATCTTAAACAAAAGCAGTATAGAAAAGACCCTTAAAAACACCAAAGTCTTAGACCAATTAAAGCCGGAAACAAAAGTAACGGAAACCATATCCCAACAAAAACCTGAGCAGAAGATCGAGCAGCAACCTGTTCAGCAACCTGTTCAGCAGCCTGAACAAAAGCAAGAGCCCTCCCCTCTACAAAAGCCTGAACAAAAACCTGAGGCAACCAACAAACCACAGACCACCACTACAACCGTACCACAGACAACCCCTGTAAAGCCACCTGAAACAACAGGGACTACACAGAAAAACACAGAAAGCAAGACAAAACCAGTCAATACACCTCAGACTGTCAGCCAGCCAAAACAGACCCAACCCGCAGCTGCTCCAACAGAAAAGGTTCCTCAAACTAAGGATCGGGCACTTTATTTTATGCAGCTCGCCGAAGACGGGTCCCTGGTTAGAGCTAAGGTGAGCCGAGCTATCAAAGTCTCCGATTCCCCCCTTTACGATGTGATTCAAAGTCTACTTGCAGGACCCACTGAAACAGAAAAAAAGCGGGGCCTCATTTCGGTGATCCCCCCAAACAGCCGCCTGCTTTCCGCCACGGTCAAGGATGGTATTGCCTACTTAAACTTTAATGATGCTTTTCAGTTTAACACCTACGGGGTAGAGGGGTATACGGCCCAGTTAAAGCAGATTGTCTGGACAGCTACCGAGTTCACCACCGTGCAGGGAATACAAATCCTTATTGAGGGGAAAAGTCCTGTCTACCTGGGGGGGGAAGGAATCCGTATCGACAAGCCCCTTACCAGAGATTCCTTTTAACAGGGGAACTCTAGCCGTTCAATCCTTCGTGCAAGTCCAGAGTCAACATCAATATCCACAACTATTCCGTGGATACAAGCGGTACCTTTAGCCAGTTCCATTTTAAACGGAATCTGGGTCTTATTCCGTTCAAGGCAGATTGCCTTATCCATACCGATAATGCTCTCCTCTACGCCGGTCATACCCAGATCCGTAATATAGGCGGTCCCCTTTGGCAAAACTCTCTGATCCGCGGTCTGTACGTGGGTATGGGTACCCGCCAGAACCGCAACACGGCCGTCAGCATAGAGACCAAGGGCTTCTTTTTCCTGGGGAGACTCAGCATGGAAATCGACAACCGCTATGCAGGGCTTTTGCAATTCAAGCTCCACCAGATATGCATCCAATGTGCGGAAGGGACAATCTATGGCGGTCATGAATTCCCGCCCCTGCAGGTTAATACCACACCAGCGCAGACCAGCCTTTTCGATTATAGCAAATCCCCTGCCAGGCAATGCCCCGGGATAATTACCAGGACGCAGAACATTGAGGTAGGTGTCCAGGCATGGCCAGAAGTCCCGTTTTTCCCAGACATGGTTTCCGGTTGTTACCAGGTCTGCACCAGCCTTTAATATACTCTGTAGGGTAGATTCGGTAAGACCAAAGCCGCCGGCGGCATTTTCACCATTTACAACAGTAAAATCGGCGGAATATGAAGCAATAAGGGAAGCAAGGTGTTGGCTTAACGCCTCAAGCCCTGCTTCCCCAACCACATCCCCCACCATGATAAGACGGGCAATGTTTTTTGGTTTATCGGGCATATTCAACAATACGGGTTTCCCGAATAATGGTTACTTTGATACGCCCCGGATACTGCAAATCCGTTTCAATTTTCTTCGCAATCTGTTTAGCCAATTCCTTGGACTGTTCATCATTAACAGCTTCATGATTAACAAGGATTCTCAGCTCACGGCCAGCCTGGATTGCATAGGCTTTATCAACACCAGAGAAGCTTTCTGCAATATTCTCCAGATTTTCGAGCCGTTTAATATAATTGTCCAGGGTTTCCCGCCGGGCACCAGGTCGGGCGGCTGAAATAGCATCAGCAATCTGTACAATCACCGACTCGATACAGGAAGGTTCCACATCATTATGGTGACTTCCAATGGCATTGATAACCCGCGGGTCTTCACCCAGTTTCCGGGCGATATCCATACCAATTTCAGCGTGGTTCAGATCCGAATCGGTTTCAACACCCTTGCCAATATCGTGGAGCAGTGCTCCCCGTTTGGCGATCTCCCGGTTTGCACCAATTTCTGCGGCCAGCATGCCTGCGATAATAGCCACTTCTTTGGAATGGTACAGCACATTCTGACCATAGCTGGTGCGGAAATAAAGCCGCCCCAGGGTTTTAATGGCCTCTTGGTTCATATTATGCAGCCCCAGATCAAAGAGAACCTTTTCACCCTCTTCGAATATCTTCTGGGAAATTTCACGGGAGACCTTCTGAACAACCTCTTCAATCCGGGCCGGATGAATCCGCCCGTCGGTGATCAGCCGCTCCAGAGCTACCTTTGCAATTTCACGCCGCACTGGATCAAAACAGGAAATAACTACCGCTTCAGGGGTATCATCAATGATAACGTCTACCCCCGTGAGTGTTTCCAATGTTCGGATATTCCGGCCTTCCCGCCCAATAATGCGGCCCTTCATTTCGTCATTGGGAAGCGAAACGGTGGTAACCGTTACTTCCCCCGTAACTTCCGTGGCAAGCCGCTGTATTGTTGTAATCAGGATATCCCGGGCTTTTTTCTCCGCCGCAAGATTGGCTTCCTGCTCAATCTTGTTCAAGAGCGACTGGGCATCATGCTTAGCCTCATTCTCCAGACCCTGGATGATGATAGCCTTGGCTTCTTCCCTGGAGAGTCCCGAAATACGCTCCAATTCAGCCCGGTATTTTTCTTCCTGGGCTTCCAGAGCCTTCTCCCGATCCTGCAGAAGCTTATTTCGATTTTCAAGCTCCTGTTCAGTCTTCTCTATCTGGGCAATCTTTTTATCAATTGCCTCTTCTTTCTGCATGACACGACGTTCGTATCGCTGCAGCTCTACCCTGCGTTCCCGAGTTTCCCTCTCCTGCTGGTTCCGTTCGCGAATAAGTTGTTCTTTTGCTTCAAGAAGGATCTCCTTCTTCTTTGCTTCAGCTTCTTTTATCGCATCCTGTTTAATGCGCTCGGCGCGTTGCTCCGACGCCGTTAGTTGGAATCTG
>JAAYUZ010000171.1 GCA_012517385.1 Treponema sp.
CCGCTCCTGCCCTGCTGAATGTAGATGCTTTTAGGTGCAAGGGAAAGGGTAAAATCCGGGGCTGTCTCACAAAAAGCATGTACGATAAAGATTAAGAACAATGCACCAATCAGAACATTTTTTCTGGACCTTGCTGTTTTCCTTGTATCCAATTTTTTCATACATAGCTCCTTCTAAAATGTGTGTAACCATAGACCTGACAGGTCACCGTGTTATTGTGTGATACTGTCGGTATGTACTATTCTTAATAACTGGGCTAACTGGACAATACCTATTAGGATGACATGTTTAAGTATAAAACTGACTTTTTTCTGCTGTCAATCTTACAGTGAAACACGATAAAACAGAGTATGAGCAGCACGCCGCTGCGCTTGTAGTCCCGGATGCTTCAGGTGGCTAGCAAGGCTCCGTAGGGAAGCGCACTGTTTGCTTTTCTCCCTCAGGAAGCAATTCGATTCCTCAATATAATGCTCCTATGTAGATCCCGCTCAAGTCAGGGCCTCTTCTTCAGATTAAATATATACAAACCAGTCAAGCTAATCTGAAATTTAACTCAAAAGCGACTATTCCAAATACAAAAAACTCCAAGATGCTACTATAGGTCCAATCGCCTCTATCGATACAACCCGACCCGATATATCCGCATGTAGGCGTTAAAATCCTCGAAAGCTGCGACTATGGCCACGCTTGAAAGGAATTTGGTTCTCACGTCTTTTTTGCCGGTGCTTTCGGCTTTGAAGGCGCTCCAGGGGATGCGTATGATCGAACGGGTGGCGCTGGGCTTAAAGGGAGCTCCGTAATAACTCCAGGGAAAGAAATTGTCCTTGGTTCGCAGGAATACATACCAGGACGTTTCGGTCTGTGCGTCCACCTCCAGCTCCACACCGGAATAGGCTGAGGCATCAAACGTTCCCTTTGTATATCGGAGCCGGACCTGAATGAAGCCGCCGCCCTTGGTAATGACCCGGCCCGCCAGTACCAGCGCCTTGCCGCCATCTCCATCAATAATGATGGGGGAAACCAGTTCGGATTTACCACCCATCACCCGATCTGCGAAGGATTCCCAGATCCAGGATGGAGCTTCCGACGGCGAGGATGATAGATTGGATATGGTATACTCTTCCGCCGAAGCGGTAGCCATTGCAAAGGGCATGGCAAGTAATAACGCGATAGTTTTCATTTATTAAATATACTCATTTTAAGCAGGTTTAGATAAACTATTGAGGTTTTTGCAAAAGTAACAGGCCTTTGCAAAAACCTCAGAGATATATTCAAAAGCTTAGCTTGTGAATGTTTGTACGGTTATTACGAATGGCGTCCATCTGTTGGCAGAAATCGTCCCAAGCTCTAATTAAGAAAAGAAAAGTCCAGAACTGCCGGGGTTTCGGGAATCGAGGGATTCCTCAGTTCTTGAGGGCGATTTTGTTTAATTCACTTTTAACCGTTCCCGCATTTGGGTATAGGGGAAGAGCCGGTTGAATTCCATGTAGCCCGCCAGGGCGTTATAACTTACGGGAATGCCGGACTCTTCAAAGACCGCCACGGGATTTAGGCCGCCGATAACGATAAGGCCGCAGCAGCCCTCATGGACCGGTACATTCAGTACATCCCGGGAGGGGCGCCCGATTTTTAAGAAGGCACCAAGGCCAATATCCTGGAGCTGACGGGCTAAATCCATCGCAAGCTGATAGCTCTCTCCCGGTATTTCCCGGAAACCCGCACCGATTCTCCCATTGCCATCCCGGATAGCTCCGAGGTAATCGGTCATTTTGCCCCGAATAAAAAGCTGCAGGGGATCGATGCTGGTGCCGTCGTAGCTGATAAGTTCCACAAACCGTACGGCCTGTCCCTGTTCCAGCTGTAAAAGACCGCTGAACAAGGATCGGGTCGGGATACCGTATTTTAAGAAGACTCCATTCAGGGTTACCGAACAGACGGTACAAAAACCGATGTGCCCCTCCGGTATCGTATTGGCCCCAATACGTTCACCCTCATCCAAGAGGTTTACCAGGGTCCCCATGGCATAGCCCAGGCTGAACACCTGCTCCACCAGGGGCAGATACTGAATAAAATCATCCTTCTTAATTATTGCCAGATTGATGACCACGGTCCCCTTACGGCGGGGAAGGTCAAAATCCATGGTGTAGGTCATCTGGTCTATCCGGGCAGACATATATCCCACCCGATGGATGAGCCGCTGTTCATCCAGGAGGTTGCGGCCCTTGTCGGTAATTTTACGTCCCTGTTTTCCGATAGACTCAGTCAGGCCCTCTGCATCAAAGCGCTGCAAATAGAGCCTGATGGTCCGCTCACTCATCTCATAGCCCTTGTCTCTGAGCAGGGATTCTATTTCGCCGCTGCTCAGGGCCCGATCCATTTCATCAAGGGTTACCAGGATGGCCAGTTCCTTGGCTTTTTGGGAATCTACTTCCATAGGTCATTACTATAACGGGGAATATGCCTGTATACAATAGAATAAAATTAATTTTTTCTATTGACGGATCTGTCAGGCAGGCTTTAGTATGATTTAATAAACTTTATTGCCAATAATACGGCAATGTATTGCCGCAAAAACGGCATCAGAAAGGAGTTTGTATGAGCAGCGCTTTTGTAGATTCTATTATGGCTACCGTAACAAGCCGGAACCCGGCAGAACCGGAGTTTTTACAGGCGGTAAAAGAAGTGGTTGAATCCATTGAGCCGGTTATCCAGAAACGGCCCGAAATGGGGAAGCTTAAAATCGTGGAGCGGATTGTGGAACCGGAACGGCAGATCATGTTCCGGGTACCCTGGGTCGATGACCAGGGGAATGTACAAATAAACAGGGGTTTCCGTGTCCAGTTTAACAGTGCCATCGGTCCCTACAAGGGCGGGCTACGCTTTCATCCATCGGTTAACCTGGGGATCATCAAATTTCTCGGCTTTGAACAGATTTTTAAGAACGCCCTGACAACTACCCCCATCGGCGGAGGAAAGGGAGGGAGTGACTTTGATCCCAAGGGTAAGAGTGATATGGAAGTGATGCGGTTTTGCCAGTCCTTCATGTCCGAGCTGTTCCGTCACATTGGCCCCGATACGGATGTTCCCGCCGGAGATATCGGTGTGGGGGGCCGGGAGATTGGCTATCTGTACGGCCAGTATAAAAAATTGACCAACAGTTTTACCGGCGTACTAACCGGCAAGGGGATTCCCTACGGCGGCTCCCTGGCCCGGAAGGAAGCGACCGGTTACGGGCTTGTGTACTTTACCACTAAAATGCTGGAAGCGCGGAAGACGGACTGGAAAGGTAAACGGGTGGTTATTTCCGGTTCGGGGAACGTGGCAATCTACGCGGCGGAAAAGGCCATGAGCCTTGGTGCCACCGTGGTGGCCATGTCCGATTCCAACGGCTATATTGTCGATGAAGCCGGGGTGGACCTGAACGCTATTAAACGGATAAAAGAGGTCGAACGGGGACGGATTAAGGAGTATCTGGAGGATCATCCTAAGGCCAGTTATACCGAAGGCTGCGCCGGAATCTGGTCCGTTCCCTGCGCCATCGCTTTACCCTGTGCCACCCAGAATGAATTGGACGGGCAAGCCGCTGCAAAGCTGGTTAAGAACGGTTGTATTGCCGTAGCGGAGGGAGCCAATATGCCCAGTACGCCGGAGGCTGTAAAAACCTTCCTGGATGCGGGGGTTTCCTTTGGTCCCGCCAAGGCCGCCAACGCTGGCGGCGTAGCCACCAGCGCCCTGGAAATGTCCCAGAATTCCATGCGTATGAACTGGTCCTTTGAAGAAGTGGATGAAAAACTCCACACCATAATGAACAATATCTATTTCCAGTGCCGGGATGCCTCGGAAGCCTACGGGCAGAAGGGGAACCTCGTAGCCGGGGCCAACATTGCGGGCTTCCTTAAGGTTGCAGAGGCGATGCTTGCCCAGGGGATTGTGTAACGAGATAGCATATTCCATGCTGGGCTGTGGCATCCGCAAAGAGCCGCAGTTCAGCCTGGTCAGTAGATTCCAGGACTGTCAGAGCGGAAGCCCACAGTCCATTTTCTGGCGGAACGAGATGTAAAAACCGGGATGCGTATTGAATAAAAGCTTCGTTAAACACGTTTTCATTCCGTTCCGGAAAAACCGCGAAGTAAAGCATGTCCATCTCTACCAGGTCATTAAAGAAATGGGTCCCCAGGGACACATCGGGTACCAGTCCTTCGTGCATCAGGGCCAGCTCTACCAGCACCTGGACTTCTTTTATGTCGTTAAAACTAACCGGAACCCCCATAGAGGGGGTGCTGGTTCCCCAGCGGCCGGGCCCCACCAGCATTACGATGCCCTCCGGCCGGGAGCTTGATCTGCGGGCCACCTGGCCGATGAACCGTGCCAGGGCGTATTTATCCTGTTCCCCCAGGGCTGTATAAGCCTGGCTCGAGACATACACAAGCCTGCCCACCGGGGCCGCCACACTGCGGCCTACAATAGGGCCATCGCTTTTAAGGAAGAGATGCTCCTGGCGGATCTCCGAAGGCAGGATCCCCAGGGAGCCTGACCCCATCAATTTAACCTGGAAGGGGCGACATTGAACCAGGTTGATGCGGTAATCCTTCAGGGCCCCTGTCTCGGAAATAATGCAGTTTACGGTAAATTCCACATCTACCGGATGCTCATAGGCTTTTTCCAGGGTCTGCAAAAGCTCTGTCATGCGTTCGCAAAAATCAGTTTTCTGGAAGAGCTCGGTAAAATCAACCTGGTAGGCCCTTTGGGGCGGCAGTCCCAATTCCCGGGCCCGCTGAGCCGCGTCCGCATCCTGCTGGCAGAAACAGCTTCGCAACTGCTCCGGAAGCAGTTCCAGGGCTTCCCGGATCGGCAGGGTCTGAAAGCGGTTTTCCTTCAGGTTGATGAGATCCACCTTGCGCTGGGTGTGTTTTTTCGCTTCCCCCTGGTCCTTTTCCGGTCGAGCGAGGGGAACATTCAGGGCTACAATGCGGATATAGTCATCATCCAGCCGGTCTACTGCCCGGGTCCCAAGCCCAAAGGCAAGCCGCAGGACCCCCGCATGGGGATCGATGGATTTTTCCCACACAAAGGGGTTGTAGGAAAAGCCGACCCCTGCAGCGGGGGGAAAGAAACAACTGCCCCATACATCCCCGGAAACCCGCTGGACGATCAGGGCCATCTGTTCATCCTCATGGAGTAGCCCGTGATGCAGACGGTACAGGAGGGCATCTTCGCTTAAGGAACTGGCATAGACCTGCCGGACCGCATCTAAAAAAGCCGAGAGCCGTTCATCAAGATTACCCTGATTGGCGCAGAAGACACTTTCGTATTTCCCTGAAAAGGCATTCCCATAGCTGTCTTCCTGGATGGAGCTGGAACGGACAATGATGGGCGCCTGACCAAAGTATTCCAGCATCTCCCTGAACTGGAGGACGATATAATCGAGAAAGGTTCCCCGTAAAATACGTTCCCGGGCGATGCGGGCGTTGGCGAGAATTTCTTCCATGGAGCCCTTTTTACGGCGGAGCCACCAGCAGTCGTTCTGGATCACAAAGGTATAAAACACATCGGACCCGATAAAGAATGAATCGTGGCTTTCCAGTATGGTCGACCAGCGGGGATTGGTTCCTTTGAGTATGAGCTGGGCCAGCAGGATGCCCCTGGCCTTGCCGCCGATAAGCCCCGAACCGATGAGCCGCTTAAGGACGTCAAGGAGGAACGGGAGGGTAAAATATTTACGGGCCAGGGGCAGGAAACTGGTTTGCCTCGTGATAACCATGTGGAGGAGCCGTTCAAACAGGTCCCGCCCTTCCTTTGCTTTGTTTTCCCCCCGGTTCAGCGCTTCGATAATCGCTTCCGCTTCATGGTAGCTTGCGGTCCAGGGCCCAAAGCGCTGGATGGTAAAATTAAGGAGGGGCTGTTTTACCAGGGCCACCACATCGGCGGTACGGGCGCTATTGGTGATTGGTTCCAGCCGGCCATCGTCTTTTAGCTGGTGGAGCATGAAAAGGGTATCTGAAAACCGGTGTTCCACCCGGTGGGGCTGAAGATAAAAGTCCCCCTGATAGTTCCAGACTTCGATGATGATCTGGGCGGTGCTGTACAGGGTATCCGTGGCGTGATTTGAATGATGGTGCTTAAAGAGGGCAAAGTATGCTAGGGCTTCCAGCTTGAGTACCAGGGGACAGACGACGAGAAAAAAGTTTGCCATCATCCGGTCCGAGTACCAGACCTTTGCCAGGGGAGAAAGACAGTCGAACACATACCAGGCCCGGTCAGCCTGGGTTTCTATTTCATCAACAATATCGGAGACAAAATGTTCAAATCCCCTGAGGGGGTTAAGGCTTACCATGCGAAGCCCCTCGGTTGCTTCTATGAGGGGCGGGTCATCAGAAAAGTGAAAATAGATGAGTTCCTTGCCCTGCTGTATGGCTTCCCGTACAAAGGGAGCGAGTACAAATTGATAGTGGGCAAGGGATTCGATCTCCCAGACCAGGTTATCCCC
The DNA here is from genome assembly GCA_012517385.1 of Treponema sp. GTDB lineage: Bacteria > Spirochaetota > Spirochaetia > Treponematales > Breznakiellaceae > Gracilinema. The sequence continues at coordinate 6,488 of JAAYUZ010000171.1, forward strand.
AGGAAGCAGTCCCTGGAGTGTCCTGTCCAGCTCAGGCAGTCCCGTAGAAAAATGTGTCCCTGTCCCCTTCGGTTCCATACCCCCAGTGTAGCATGGAATTGGGGGGTGTGGGGGGGAGAATAACTGACTACCGGGAACGAACCCTGAAAGATGTCATCACCCATCTGGAACCGGTTTTGTTCAAATAGGTTACGGGCCTTACGGGAAAGGAGTTTGAGCTTCTCGTAAGTCTAAGAAAGTAATCTTGATTTTTACAAATTGTCACTATTATTGACAATTCGTAAGAAAAGTCTAAGGTATGACTTAATCAATTATTTCTTTATGGCTTTGCCGCTTGCTCGGCTCCCTGTTCCGTCTGCGCTGTATTCTCTGTTTATGTGTCTTTTGCCGCTTGTTCGCTCTTCATTGTTATCTGCGGTCCCTGGGCTTCCATGTCTACCTTGAGTGTCATTCCTTGGAAAATGGCCGCTTCGGCCCCTTCGTTCAGAAAGGCTGGACGGGGGAGGCCATAACGGCCCTGGTCCAGCACATAGCGGAAGACCTCCAGGGTCTCCGGGTTGGCTACCCAGTATTCACGGACTCCCCTGGATTCATAGAGGACCTTCTTTTCACTCTGGTCCCGCATGGCCGTGGTAGGCGAAAGGATTTCTATAATAAAGTCCGGAGCCCCCCGGATCCCCTCATCAATTAACTTATTTTGATCGCAGACCACCATCAGGTCCGGCTGAAGGACCAGATCGCAGTCCTCCAGGGACTCATCCCCTTCTACAAGGAACACATCCAGGGGTGCCAGGTAGACCTGGCAGGGTTTGCCTTCTAAATAGCGTGAAATTTGTTTGTAGAGATTGCCCAGCAATTCCTGGTGGCGCCGGCGAGGGGCGGGGCTCATCATCACGGGCTGTCCATACCAGAGTTCACAGCGGAAATCCTCGCCCCAGGTTTTATAGTCCCGGTAGGTATAGTGGGCCTTTTCGTGTACCAATTCTTTTACCGGTTCCTTTAAAGGATTTGTGCCGGGGATATATGCTGAACCCATGACTAGCCTCCGTGAAAGCGGGTGTACTTCTTAAGTATACCCTGGGACTTGAGGGGCGACAAGGGGAATTAGGTTTAACAGGGCATGGGTTACTTCAGTTTTTCCGCTGGCCATTAGAATCTACATCCGTAGTGTTATTCGCAATCTTCTGTATAATAACCTATTTTTTTATCAGAAATATGATAAAATAACCTATAATTTTAACATTTTATCTTTAAAATTACCTATAATATTGTTATAATAGATGTATGAAACGGTTTGCTCTGGATGAGCTGGTTCGATGGAAAGGGGAACATAATAGAAAACCCCTCATAATCCGAGGGGCCCGACAGGTGGGTAAGACGGAACTGGTTCGGATCTTTGCTCGTCAGGAATTTGAAAGTCTTATAGAAATTAATTTTGATGAACATCCCACTAAGGCAAGTATTTTTATGGAGGAGGATATTACAAGTATCCTCACCTTTTTAGAAATAGACGCAAATACAACGATACGGCCTGGGAAGACCCTCTTATTTCTTGATGAAATTCAAGGGGCTCCACAGGTGCTCGCCAAGTTACGGTATTTTTATGAACGGGTACCTGCCCTTCATATTATCTGTGCAGGCTCTCTGTTAGATGTTGCCTTAACTGAACCAGCATTTTCAATGCCCGTTGGTCGTATAGAGTTTATGTATTTGGGGCCTATGACCTTTGGTGAATTTCTGTTAGCCCGGGGCCAGGAGCGTCTTTTTGATTTTCTTGAGGGATATACAATAGAAAACCCTATTCCAGAAACTATTCATAAAAAACTCTTAGCCCTGCTTCGGGAATACTTTCTCATAGGAGGACTTCCCGGAGTAATTAGGGCCTATATTGAATCGGATAATAGCTTGGACTCCGTTTCCAGGGAACAACAAAGCATTCTTCAAACCTACTATGCGGATTTTAGCAAATATAAACGACGGGTACAGGTTGCTTTTTTACAAAGCCTTTTCAAAAAAATCCCAACCCACATTGGAAGCACTGTAAAATATGCCTCTCTGTATCCAGACACAAGGGCTGACATGATTCGAGAGCACCTGGATTTGCAGGAAAAAGCCCGCATTATTTATCGGATCTTTCATTCAGATGGAAATGGAATCCCCCTGGGGGCAGAGATTAATGCTCGGTATTTTAAGCTGCAGTTTCTTGATATTGGTCTGGTATCGGCCCTGTTGGGTTTACGGATTACAGATTTAATGATGGACTCTGATTTTACCCTCATCCATTCGGGATCTCTGGCAGAGCAATTTGTGGGACAGCATCTTTTGTATGCAGCAAAAAGTTGGGAAGAGCCGGAATTATATTATTGGAATAGACCCAGCAAAGGCTCGACTGCCGAGGTAGACTTTTTAGTTTCCCTTGATGGAACCGTGATACCTGTGGAGGTAAAGGCTGGTAAAACAGGACGGCTTAAATCGTTGCAGATGTTTATTCAAGAGAAGGGAAGCCCTATTGCCGTACGCTTTAATTCTGATATTCCTTCTATATATAAAACAAAAACTTCGATTGCTCTTAAGGAACCAAAATCCTTCACGCTCCTTTCATTGCCCCTGTACCTGGTTGAACAAACGGCCCGTCTCGTAAGGACATACCTTTAAATGTAAGGAATAGGGCTCCATGGTTCCGTACCCACAATCCCTATCCCGCTTACCGATAGGAAAAGCTGTCGGGGAAGTCGGGGTGTTCGTCCGTACAGAGGTCCCCATCCTGTTCAAGGAGGGCCTGGATATAGGGGTAGGGCGCAAAGAAGGCGGACCAGGTTTCCGGGCTTATGACCTTAAGGCACTCAAGGCCTCGCGCGGTCATTCTGCGGCGGATTTCTTCGCTGCTCAAGTCCCGGGGGCTTGCACCTTCGGTGCCGAGAGAGGCCATGGCAAAGGACCAGAGGCCGCCGTACATGCGGATCGTGGTCAGGGCCAGGTCCACCTGGGGAAACACGGAGCGCAGGGTGCGGTGAATCCGGGCAAAGGCCTGGGGCCGCAGGTCCGGGGATTCGCTGTGCATGATAAAGCGGGACTGCCTATCCTTGAGCACCCTTGTAAGGGCAAGGAAAAACTCCCGGCTGTAGAGCCGCAATGAGGGGCCCGCCGGATCGGTCATGTCCATGATGATGATATCGTAGGTTTCTTTGCTCTGTTCCACGAAACTCCGGCCATCCTGAATGTGAACCCTCGTGCGGGGATCCTCAAAGGCGCCCTGGCTGCAGAACTGGAGCATGGTCCGGGAAAAGGAAATCACCGCCTCATCAAGCTCCACAAGATCTACCTGGGTTACCGAAGGATGCTTAAGCACCTCCCGCAGAACCCCGCCGTCGCCGCCGCCGATAATAAGCACCCGTTCCGGTTTTGCATGGCAGAGCAGGGGGATATGGGCCATGGGCTCATGGTACTGGAACTCGTTGGCCTCCATCACCTGGGTAGCTCCGTCTAATAGGAGGGTTCTGCCGAACTCTTCAGTCTCTACAAGCTCTATCTGCTGGTAAGCGGTCTCGCCCGCATAGAGGGTTTTCCGTACCCTGTAAAACCAGCCTGAACTCGGACTTACCCGTTCCCGGATTTCCCTTGCAGCGTCCGGGGCCATTGGGCCCTCTGGGCTTAGAAATTTTCGCATTCGAAGATCTCCTGCATCTCCTTACGGATCAGGTCCCGAATTCGCTTCCGCTCTTCCTGACTCAGGTCTTCGATTTCGGGGCCAAAGAGGTAATCGTTCAGTTTAATTTCTTTTTTCCGCATCTTGGTGTGGAAAATATTATCCGAAAGTATATTGATGTCATACACAAGGTAGTCGGAAAGTACATCCTCATCGATAAAGTCCTGGATTGATGAAATGTCATGGTCAATAAAAACTTTGTTGCCCTTAGTGTCCCGGGTGAAGCCCCGTACACGATAATCGATGAGGACCACATCCGAATCAAAGCAGTCTATGAGGTAGTGCAGGGCTCGGAGTGGACTGATCATCCCGCAGGTGGATACATCAATATCGACCCGGAAGGTGGCAAGTCCCGTGCTTGTATCGAATTCCGGATATGTGTGGGCAGTGATGTGGCTTTTATCCAGGTGCCCCACTATAGAGGCTTCTGGTAAATGGTTTGTAGAAACCGCGGGACTTAAAACCGGGTGATCTTCGTTGATGAGGGCGACCACACTGGCGCCCCGGGGATCGTAGTCCTGGGTGGTGACATTAACCAGCTTTGCATCGATGATTCGCGTCACCTCTTCTATGATACCCTTAAGCCGTTCCGAATCGTATTCCTTGTCAATGTATTCCAAATATTCAATCTGTGATTCCTGAGAACGGGCATAGCAAAGATCGTAAATATTAAAACTTAAAGATTTGGTAAGATTGTTAAAACCTTCTAGGCGAACTTTTCGTCCCCGGACATGTTTCAGCAATGGTCCCGTGCCTCCCTGTACAAAAAGTATCGTTTATTTTTATTAAATAAACCAGCTTCGTCAAGGAAGGTGTTCATAGGTGTACAGGCCGCTATTCCACGATTCGGCTTTTTCAGGTTATAGTGGCAAAATGATGAGATTGATGAACCTTTCAGCCAAATTGCTGGCGCCCTATCGTGGTTTGGGGCCATCCCTGTGGTCCATGTTTTTTGCCACCATGATCAACCGTTTTGGCGATTTTGTGGGCTCCTTTCTGGCCCTCTATTTATCCAGAATTTTACAATATGATGCGGCCCGTACGGGGCTTACCATTTCCCTGGTGTTTACCGCATCCATGGCGGGCTCCCTTTTTTCAGGCTGGGTTGCGGACCGTATAGGCCGAAAAGAGGCGCTCCTCCTTTTTCAGAGCACCGGGGCGTTCATCAACCTGATCCTGAGTTTTTTAGTTCATGCGTCCTGGGCGCCGGCCCTCATTGTGTTTGGCAGCATGTTCCGGGGCGGTGCCCGGCCGCTTATCGGTGCGGTGCTGACCGATTTAGCTCCGGCGGATAAGCGAAAAGAAGTGTTCGGCCTCCAGTACTGGTCTATCAATGTGGGGGTTGCCCTGGGACCCCTGGTGGCGGCGGTGCTTTTTGAACGATCCATCCCCTGGCTTTTTCGTGGGGACTCGCTTACGACGTTTATTTCTGTGGTGCTGATTGCCCGGGGTGTTAGGATGCCGCGGATTACCCATGTAGCCTCCTCTCTGGAACATCATGATGAGCGGGGTGCGATTCGGGCCTTTGTGTCCCGGCCTATACTTCTTGCCTTTGCTGTGCTTGCGTTATTATCCAGCACTACCTATTCTCAAACCGGTTTCGGGCTTCCCATGACGGTTTCCCAGGTGATGGGACAGGCCGGGCCCCGATCCATGGGGTATCTTATGTCACTGAATGCGGTGGTGGTCATTCTGTTTTCTATTCCAATTGCCCGTCTGCTGCGGTCATGGACGCCCCTTTTATGCATGACCCTGTCAGGTTTCTTTTATGTGGTGGGTTTTGGCATGCTTGCATGGCCCCTGCCTTTCTGGGGCTTTGCCCTTTCCACGGTTATCTGGACCACGGGGGAAATAATTTCTTCTATTAATATGGGTGTTTTTCTCGCCCGGCATTCCCCGGCAAACTGGAGAGCCTCCTTTCAGTCCTTTATGGGAGTCTGTTATTCCGCGGGTTGGGTGCTTGGTCCGCTAGTGGGCGGCTGGATGGCCCGGAGTGACAATTATGCCCTGTTGTGGGCTGCCACCGCTGGGGTCTGCCTATTATGGCTTGTGGCAGCCTTTTTTGTAGATCGCTGGGACCGGAGGATTTTAACCTATGAAGCGTAAGTTTGAAGACAGCGAAGGGATGCTATTTAAACCTGCTGCAAGAAATCGGGGCGGTGCAGCTCTGAGCGGTGAA
>JAAYUZ010000172.1 GCA_012517385.1 Treponema sp.
GATGAAATTGCCCGGACTGTAAAGCTTTCCCGCGGCGAGGTGGAACTTATCCTGGAAATCTCCCCCAAGGGCTAGGAGCTGTGCGGAGACGGTCGGGTCCTGACGCCGAGCGGCACTTAGACCGAACAGCCTTGAGGCTGGTTGGCTCCCGCCGCCGAGCGGCCTAGAGGCTTGTCGGGGCCTGAGGCCCATTAGCCTTTAGGCCGATCAGCCTTTAGCCCGAAGCCTATAGGCCGAGGGGGTTTTGAGCCGCTTTTACCTCTCTTTACCGGCTCTTCAGCACATCCCGGCGTATACAGTGGTCTGCCAGGGGACAGCGGGAACAGTAGGGACTTTGGGGTCGGCAGACCTGCTGGCCAAAGAGTACTAAGAGCCAATTGATTCTGCGCCAATAGAGGCGGGGCAGGGTGTTTCTCAGGGCGTATTCTGTTTCTTCGGGCGTTTTTGTATGCACCCAACCGGTGCGGTTGCAGATCCGGTGTACATGGGTGTCCACACAGATTGCATCCTGTTCAAAACCTTCGGATAGAACCAGATTCGCTGTCTTTCTGCCTACTCCAGGAAGGGCAAGGAGCTCTTCCATGTTGTCCGGAACCCTGCCATGATAGCGGTCCACTAAAATAGCGGCTATTTGTACCAGATGTTCCGCCTTGGTGCGATAAAACCCTGCGGGATATATAAGCTGGGCTACCATCTCTTTTGGTAATTGGAGCAGGTCCTGGGGGCCTGGTGCTTTTACCAGGAGGCGGCGGGAACTGGCAATGGTAACCTCATCTTTCGTTCTGAGGCTTATAATTGTGGAAACCAATACCACCCAGGCTTTTGTTTGCTCTGACTGTACTTCTAACGAGAGGGCACTGACCGAAGGGACGGAAAATCCCGCATCGGACAGGCCTTTCTGCCAGGCTTCCAGGATGAAAAAAATCTGGTCCCAGGGAATGGTATCCATGGAATTATTGGGCATGTTCAAGCAGACATACCGCCAGGGCTTCTACCGCTAGGCCCGCACCAATAGCATCAACCTTTTCGTTGGTTTTTCCCTTTACAAAGATACGGTCCGCAGGGATCTGTAATGCCCTGGCCAGGGATTCCCTTATATGCTGACGATGGGGCAGTAACCTGGGACTTTCACAGGTCAGGACACAATCGATATTGATGATCTTCCAGCCGCTGCGGTATACCTTTTCTGCAGACTGTTTAAGAAGTTCCAGAGAGTCCGCATCTTTCCATCGGGGATCGCTGGGGGGAAAAAATTCACCGATATCACCTAAGCCGGAGGCCCCCAGCAGGGCATCGATGATGGCATGACAGAGCACATCCCCATCGGAATGACCCAGTTCCCCCTTGTCAGCGGGAATGGTCACCCCGCCAACAATAAAGGGCCGGCCCTCCACAAGACGATGCAGATCCTTTCCTAAACCGATACGAATCATGGCAGATCCTCCGGAAAAGTAATTTTCTTATTCCCAGTTTGACCTTCTATAGTATAAACCGGTCCGATAAACTGACCCCATACTTCCGCATCATCGGTAAACTCTCTGCCTGACCTCAGCTCTTCTTCCTCTGCCTGTTCATGGGCAGAAAGAATGCCCCTGAATGCAAAGGCCTGGGGGGTCTGGGCCGAAACAATACTGGCCCTGCGGAGATGTCCGGTGATAAGACCCTGGCTGTTTATTTCCTTGGGGGTCTCTACCAGGGGAAGAACAGGAATGACAGCCTGGTGCACCGTCACATGCTGGATCAACCCTTCGATAAGGCTGGGTTGTACCCAGGGGCGGGCCCCGTCATGGATAAGCACATAATCCACCTCATAGGCAGAAAGCAGAGCTAGCGCATGGTGAACACTGGCCCGTCTTGTTCCCGCC
>JAAYUZ010000173.1 GCA_012517385.1 Treponema sp.
CGGTTTTCTGCAAGGAGCATGACCCGGTCCCCCTTCTGCAGACCTAACTGTTCTAAAATGCTTGCAATTCCTAAACTGCGTTTGCCAAATTCCTCATAGCTGGTGATATTGGTGAGCGTTCCCTCTGAAAAGAGAGAAAAGGCGGTTCTTTTTCCAAATTTTTCTGCCGATTTCTGTACCAGCTCGGTCAGTGTCCTCTGTTCCAGTCGTACCATATCGAATTCCTTAAAGGTTAATTACACCTATGTATAATAGTGCTCTTTTTTGACCCGATTGTAAAGGAAAAGTTGCAAACCTATTGCGATAAGCTCCGTGGGCCGGTAGAGTAGGGGGTATGAAAAAGCGGTCTATTGTTACAGCTCTCGTGGGAACAATGCTTTTTATCTATGTTTCGGTAATGGGGTTTGCGCAAACTATTCCTGAAGATAACAGAGGAAATGCAGGGCAGGACCTTCTGCAGGATCCCTCCTGGCTTGTCGGTGCAACCCTGCAGAGTATTATCACCCAGTTTGGCAGTCCCCTGGCGGTCTATTCAGTTCGGGGCCCTGAAAGCTGGCAGGACGATGTGGTCTTTAGTTATGATGGTATTGACCTCTACTGGTACCAGAATCGGGTGTGGCAGATTGGTCTTTCTCAGGGTTATGGCATAAAGAAGGGGGACAAAAAGGAAGCGGTTCTCGCGATTCTGGGTGAACCCCTTATTCAGGAGGAATCGTACCTTGTGTTCAGGCTCCCAAGCCGCGGCTGGCCCCTCAGGTTGCGGGTAAGCTTTTCTGAACAACAGGTGGTGCAGGCTCTCTTTGTGTACCGCCCAGATTATTAAGGTTGCTCTTTCAAAACTCCCTGAGTTTTAAAAGAGCTTCGAATAAAAGGAGCACTCGGTGGCAAAGGTTTGTTTATGTCTAACCGGCAGGACCATATTAAAGGATCTGGAACTGGTCGATCGGTACCGCCCCTATATTGATGTGGCTGAACTCCGGGTCGATTTTCTGGATCCGGATGAACGGTTCTATATACGCCGTTTTCCCGCTTTGGCGGGGATCCCCACCATTCTTACGGTACGCCGTAAAATTGATGGTGGTCACTTTATCGAAGGAGAAGGGGCCCGCATTGTTCTTTTAGCCGCTGGGCTTGCCTTCGCAGATACGGACAGGCGGCGAAACTTTGCCTACGTGGATCTGGAAGAAGATCTGGACGTACCCAGTCTGGAAGAAGCAGCCCGAACCTTTGGTACAAAAATCATCCGTTCCTATCATAATTTTAACGGGGTTGATGCAAACCTTGAGCAGAAACTGTGGAACCTCCGCAGAACCGGCGATGAAATTGCCAAGGTAGCCGTCATGCCCAAGAATTACGACGATGTGGCTCGGCTGTACAAGGTGGGCGAAGCGACCAAGGACATGGATAAAATCCTCATCGCCATGGGCCCCCTTGGGGCAAACACCCGTATCCTGGCAGAGCGGCTCGGTTCCCATCTTACCTTTACAAGCCCCCTGGCAGGAGAAGCCGGCGATGCTGATATCCAGGTTGCAGGTCCCGGCCAGTTGGATCCTAAAACCCTGGTGGATACCTATCGATTCCGCTCCCTTACTAAAGATACAAAGGTCTTTGGGATTATAGGTTACCCCCTTACTGCAACTTCCAGCCCGCAAATTCATAATAAAGGTTACAGCCAGCTTAAAATGGATGGGGTCTATATTCCCTTCACTGTCGAAAATCTGCCAGATTTTTTCAGTCTTGCGGATACCCTGCAGATACAGGGGCTCTCGGTCACCATTCCCCACAAGGAAGGGGTTCTTCCCTACTGTTCCCAAAGATCTCCTGAGGTGGACCGGATTGGTTCCTGCAACACCCTGGTCCGCACGTCCCAGGGCTGGGCTGGCTATAATACGGATGCCCGGGGCTTTTCCGATTCGTTGCTTACTTTTATAGGTAAACAAAATCTGTGGTATAAACGGGTAACCATTATTGGCGCAGGAGGGGTGGCGAAGGCGGTGGCCCATGAAATTCATCGACTTAAGGGCCGGGCTCTTATAATAAACAGAACTCCCCTGCGGGCCAAGGAGATCGCTGAGCCCCTGAATTTTGCCTGGGCCGGCCTGGATGCACGGGGTATCGAGCTTATTGATCATTACCGGGATATCATCATCCAGACAACCTCGGTGGGTATGGAGCCTAATATCGATGAGGACCCTATCGAATTATATAAATTCCGGGGCAAGGAAGTGGTGATGGACCTCATCTATAAGCCGGAGGAAACCAAACTGCTGAAACGGGCAGCCAGGGCGGGCTGTAAAACCCTGAATGGATACGATATGCTTCTGCGTCAGGCCAAATTACAGTTTGCGCTCTTTACCGGTCAGGAGTATCCGGATTAAAACTGCAATGGCTCGCCTTTACCGCTGCCGGGATTATTTCGCGGTAGTAGCGGCGGCCCTTACAACGGCCTTTACAAAAGCCCTTACAATATCCCTTACAAAGCATCGGACTCAATCATCAGGGCACTTACATCATCGGCAAGCTGGCCCAGAGGATTCCGCGCCTTAAGCACAAGATACAGATCCTCCAGGTTGCGATCCTGCTCGGTGTTCCAGTCGGCAAAAAAGGCGGTTACTCCTTCGATCTCAAAGGGTACTCCGTTGGCATCCTCCGCTTCATAGACCCCATCTGAGGCTAGAAAAAGTATATCCCCCGGATCAAGGCTGAAGGGTATCTCCTGGTATTTGCAGTTTTCAACCATGCCAATCATAAATGACCGTTCCCGGATCGGCTCCGGCACGAGCACACCGTGTCGTTTTCTAAAAATTAAAGCCATGGGGTGTCCTGCGCTTGCAAAGTAGCCGGTTCGTTTGTTCGGGTCCATCACGATGATGGATGCGGTTAAGTAATAACCTTCAACCATACTTGTCTGAATAAAGTCCCGGTTGATGAGTTCCAGCATCTTGGCAGGGGAGTAGGTGTTTTTAAGGCTGCCATGGAACAGAGTTTTATAAATCATGGCAAAGAGGGCCGCCGACACCCCATGGCCAGTGGCATCGGCGCTGGAGGCCACGAGGAGCCCCGTGTCGGTTTTAAATGCTTCCACATAATCCCCGCCGGTTACTTCCAGGGGATGGAACAGGGTACTGATCCGCAGGTGTCCCACCGCAAAGGGTTCTATGGTTACCATGGTCCTCTGTATTTCGCTGACCAGCCTAAGCTGACCATACTCTTCGGTCATGTCCCGGAACATCCCGATGCCGCCTACCACCTGGCCTGTTTTATCCCGCAGGGAACTGACCGAGAGTGAAAGGGGGATCTCGCGGCCATCGGCACTCCTCATGAATACATAGCTGGGATAGCGGCCCGTAAATCCCCCTTTTACCGAAAGGGCCAGGGGGCAGACGCCTTCTCCGCAGAGGGGATTACCGGAGGCATCCCGTTTGCAGAGGGGGCCCAGGGTAGAGCAGGCCCAGCCGCAGACTTCCCTTGCAGGGTAGCCCAGAATCTGTTCCGCAGCAGGATTCCAGTACCGGATGGTAAAATCCCGGTCTACTATAAATATCCCATCCTGCATCTGTTCCAGGACATCATAATAGGTGGTTGACTCAAGCAGAAAATCGTCGTTGCACGTATTCACAATGTACAGTATAGTGCAAAATTAAGTTATTTGGGGAGGCTTTCATGATGGATCACAAAGAAATAAAACAACTGGTAGCCCGGAGCGCAGTGGATGCCCTGGTGCGGAGCGGCATGAAACTTGGTCTTGGGACAGGCTCCACCGCCATACCAGCGGTGCATTATATTGGCGAATTATTGCAGCAGGGAAAACTGCACAACATACTCGCGGTTCCGACAAGTTTTCAGACCGTGATCGCCTGCGAACAGTGGGGCATCCCCCTCTATACCCTGAATTCCCGGGAAATCGGCGGTGAACTGGACCTGACCATAGACGGAGCCGATGAGGTGGACCCTCGAAACTACTGCACCAAGGGGGGCGGTGGAGCCCTCCTGGTGGAAAAAATAGTGGCCTATGCGTCCAAATCCTATGCGATTGTGGTTGATGAATCCAAGGTGGTTCAGAACCTGGGTCTTAAATTTCCGGTACCGGTGGAGGTCATCCCGGAGGCCCGGCTCCCGGTGCAGCGGGCCCTGGAAGCCCTCGGTGCGGAGGTGCAGCTCCGGGAGGCGGTCCGCAAAGCCGGACCGGTGATCACCGAACACGCGAATCTTATTCTGGATATCCGTTTCCCCGCACCGATTGATCCCGCAGAACTGGAGGGCCGAATCAATGAGATTCCCGGAGTTGTGGAAAACGGCCTCTTTACACGGAAGCATCCAGTGGTATTTATCGGCCATGCCGATGGCAGCGTAGAAACAAGACCCTAGGAGTCCCCGATGGCAATCGATAAACACATCAATTTTTTTGAACTGGAAAAGGCCTGCGAACAGGAGGGCTGCCCCCTCTGCCGTATCGTGAATGATCGGACCTGGCGGTACCTGGACAACATGCTCTTTGAACATATCTCGGACCGGCCCTTCCGGGCAGCCCATCGGGCTGCAGGGGGCTTCTGCCGGGAACACTCAAAAAATCTCAGTACGTTCCGGGACGGTCTTGCGGTGGCGATCCTGGGCCGGGACATACTGGAAGACCGGATAGAATCCTTCCGGAAAAACAAGCCCTGGAAACCAAGGGAACGCTGCCCTATCTGCGTAGAGGAGGAGCGGATAGAGGTCGAATACCTGAGCTTCCTTGCAGAATCGGGGGGCCAGAGCCCGGAAGAGCTGGAACTGCGGCGAAAATTTACCGCCTCCGAAGGGCTCTGCGCCCCCCATTACGAAGCGCTTCTGCGGCGAACTAAAAAAATACCAGTCTGGCTCAGGGACTTTCAGGAAGCGAAATTTACGACCCTCCTTGAACGGGTGAACCGCTTCATCGACCTCTCTGCTTATGGAAAACAGGACCAGTTTGCCGCCCTGAGCGAGGCCGACAAGGTGGTGTGGAAAGAGCTCGCCCGTACCCTCCGGGGAACCGTACAATAGAAAGAAACAATAAAAGGAGTGAGCCTATGAAGGAAAAGTTCAGGAAATAGCCCGGCGGGTTAAGTCCCTGCGGGACATCAACGGTCTTTCTGCTGAGTCGGTGGCTCAGAAGCTCGGCGTCCCGGTACAGACCTATAAGGAATGGGAGACAGTGCCGCGGATTTTCCTGTGGAGAGCCTCTATGAACTGGCAAATCTTTTTTCAGTGGACCTGACAAAACTTATCACCGGTCAGACTCCCCGGCTTCATACCTATTCCATTACCCGCCACGAAAAGGGACCTGAGGTGGAGCGCCGCAGCCCTTCAAGTACTGGAGCCTGGCTTACAACTTTCAGCACCGCAAGGCCGAGCCCTTTCTGGTGCAGATTTCGGTCGAGTCGGAACAACGGCCCCTGGGGCTGAACAGCCATCCCGGCGACCCTCCTGCTGACCACCAAAGACATCGTCTACCGCTGCTAGGCCGCCGATATTGCCGGTATCATCTGTGTGGATGATGATGCTGTCATGACCCATGTTGATGAAGCGGTACCCGCCTCACCGAGCCTTCGGTACCGGGCCTATGTCCGCTCCGTTCATCGCGATGCCGCAAGCGCCCCCGCCCAGGGGAGGCCCGTAACCTGCGAGGGCCGCCGCCTGGAGTGGCAGGACTTTAACCTGGCTGTGGCTGCCGCTTCTCCCCACTTTTCACGGCCCACCGGGCAGGATGCAACACAAAACACCGACATCATGCTCCTCTATTTTACCTCCGGCACCACCGGCATGCCAAAAATGGTCCGCCATGACTTTACCTATCCTCTGGGCCACATCGTAACCGCTAAAAGGGAGGCCTCCACCTCACCGTGGCCGATACCAGCTGGGCCAAGGCCGCCTGGGGCAAGATTTATGGCCAGTGGCTCTGCGAATGCGCGGTCTTTGTCTACGATTACGACCGCTTTGTGCCCTCAGCCATGCTCGAAGTGATAGGCCGCCACCGGGTAACGAGCTTCTGCGCTCCCCCCACGGTGTACCGCTTCTTTTTAAGGAAGCCACGGGGCTCAGGTTGATGGAAGGCTACGGCCAGACTGAATTAACCGTGGTTGCGGGGACCTTCCCCTGGATGCAGCCCAAACCGGGTTCCATGGGCCGGGCCGCTCCGGGCTATGACCTGGACCTGGTCCGGGAGGATGGTACCTCCTGTGAGGTCGTCGAAGAGGGCCAGATTGTAATCAGAACCGGGAGACGCCGTCCCGTGGGGATGTTTGCGGGCTATTACCGGGATCCGGCATGACGATGTGTATTACACCGGCGATATGGCCTGGAAGGATGAAGATGGATACCTCTGGTTTGTGGGCCGCGCTGACGATGTTATTAAAAGTTCCGGATACCGGATCGGCCCCTTTGAGGTAGAAAGCGCCCTTCTGGAACACCCCGCGGTACTGGAGTGCGCCGTCACGGGCGTCCACGACCCGGACCGGGGCATGGCGGTAAAAGCTACGATTGTACTGGCCAAGAGCTGGACCGCCAGCGATGAACTGAAAGGGGAATTGCAGGAGCATGTCAAGAAAACCACCGCCCCCTACAAGTACCCCCGGGTCATCGAGTTTGTCACCGAACTCCCTAAAACCATCAGCGGCAAAATCCGCCGGGTCCAGATACGGGAACAGGACAAAACAACCTGAGCAGCGCCTGGTCTGGAAGCCCCACCCGCGACCCCACTGGCTGCCATCCCAAGGCCGCCAGTGATGGCAGCCGTGATGGCCGCCAAGAGGCAGGGGGGAGGGCAGGGGGAAGTCTCCCCCTCGCTCCAGCTGCCAGCGGGCAGGGGGAAGTCTCCCCCCCTCGCTCCGGCCGCCAGCGGGCAGGGGCTAGGGGGGGGCTGTAGCTTTTTTTATAGGAAATCTTGCGCATCCTTCAGGGCTACCCCCTCCATAATGGCGTATTCCCGGAGGTACTTAAAGGCGCCGGGGAGCACTGTCCCTTCATCAACTCGGATCCAGGGAAGAAAGGTTGGCGCGAGCGCTTCGAAAAATGGTTCATGATTGCCCGCCGGAAATGCAATGCGGATTATGGATGCGCGGGCAATGGTGGTCTTTATAGCTGCTCCTACAGGATAGCCGGTAAAATAATAGTGGACACTTTTATTTTGTATCTTAGTCTGACATACCTGCAACCCTGTCTTAAAAGAAAGCTCCCTGTGCTTTGCCTCCCGCGAACGGGGCATGTTCAGGAGAACTCCATCCTGATCGAGGACTTCATGGACAAAGTCCCGACTCCGGGAAGCGGCTCCGAATTGTGCATTGAGCAAGAAACGGAGTGTGTCCTTATCAAGGGGCGCCCTGGGGTCCGTCTGGAAAGCGGCAATCCAGGACTTTAATTTTGCAGGTAATACTTTTGGTCTGGCTGTATCAGCCCGTTCTGGTTCAGCCAGGGCAATACAGGCCGATCCATGGTCCAGGGTAAAAAATGCGATTACCCTTTCCCTTGCCGCTTCCCATGCCCTTTCACGGTGGGACGCCCCGCTCCGGGAGGCTTCGTCCTTTAGACCCGCAAGTTTTGCTCCGATACCCGCAAAGGTAGTCCACGCTTCGGGCAGGGGCCTCGCGAGCTGTTCTCCCCTGCTTCGCAGCACATCCATGTTCATAAGGGAACAATAATCGGTTTGGGCCAGCAGGGTAATTTCTTTTCGGGAATTTTCCACAAAACCGATCAGTTGGTGGGGCGCGAATCCTGCCTTTTGCATGAAGTTCTGATCGATTGCCTGGGTAAAGGAATGGACATAGCGGTCAAAGTCGGTAAGCTGAATCAACAGGCTTTCATCGTGATACAGGGTCTGGAATTGTATTGTTCCATCGGGAAATACATCGAGGACCGGAATATGGATCAGTTCAGGAATATCTCTTTGCTTGCGGTTCTTTTTTGCCTTTTGTACAAAAAGGCCCACCCGGTAGGAATCCGAAAGGGCAAGTTCTTTGCCAAAATTAAGCCTCTTCTCCATACAATCCTTCTTAACCGCCAGTTCAAACAAAATTTTTGTGATAATGGAGTCCAGGTCTTCTTTGGTGAGGGTATCATCGGTGATATGCTGGATCCCCCGTTTTTGTTCATAGGGATCCTCATCATCTTCGGTCAGGTTTTTAGGGGAAGGTACTATTTCAATCCCGAGATCAGCTTTCTTGGTAATCCGGAGCCCCTTTGCAGACAGTAGCTCCCCGAGCTTTGTTTCGGCCTCCCTGTCTTCTGGACTTGATGAAAGGCTGACCTCTCCGATAAGCTCAATCGCCCGACCCTCATAGTTATGTTCCTGTTTCGCTTTATGAGATGCTGGTTTTTTATGTACCTGTAAGCCATCGATCATCTGCCAGGGCCCAAAAGTTTCATGTTCAATATGTACATAAGCTCCCAATTGCTGTTCGATAAGCGAAAACACATCGGCAAAAATACCAATTCTGGTTTGGTCCGAGAGGGGATCTTCCAGATCGGCAAAGGGGACTACCGGCCGGGTATCAAAGGGGTTATGCCATTCGTAAACCGGCTCATTCCGATCCATGATCTGCTGTGCAGTGCTTCGACTGATACTTTTCAGTGTCCTTGTGGCACTATTAATCGTAAAAAGCGGATTTGTACTTTTACGGATGTACTTTAACTCCTTTCCGCGGACCATCCGCGTTTTAGAAATGGAAAGGCCCCAATTTCTTGTCAGCCGTATCCACCAGACATCGAGGGTTGTACCTGGAGTGGTATCCTTTGGAATCAGAAGCAGGGCCGAAGCGATATTGGAAAACTGGTATTTTTTTATACTGAAGTGTCTATAGCCCAAAAGATCCAGCACAAGCTGGACCACAAAATAACCATACAATGAATTTTCATTATTTTTTATTGATGTACATTCATCGTCTGTTACAATCTGGGCAGGTAGTATTTCCATGGTTTGTAGATCCTGGTGCTTGGAAAGGGAATGGATAACTCCTTCCTGGGTACCTGCCTGCTTATCGATAAGCATGTACCAGTATTTCCCATTCCCCACAAGGGCGGCCACTCCTGGTGTGTTCTCGAGGGCTTCATAAAAATCCACATAGCCTACAAATTTAGGTGTGCCATCCTTATCCCGTTCTCTTGCGTTTAGTTTGATGAAATAAAAATCCCGGTTAATTGCGTCAGGAAAATAGGTGCACTTTATTTTGTTAGTCTGTATCATACAAGTACTCCTTTGAGCGATTTGACCGCATCGGGCCATATTTTATTGTTGACAAACACCGCGGGAATAATGACCAACTCCGGTTGAGAGGGGAGCCGACTATACTCAGGTTCTGTATCGATGGGATAAAAGTTGATTATGATTGCCCACCTTCCACCGCATTGGCGTAATTTTTCTGCAATCCACTCTTGCTCGGTTTCGTCAGAAAGCCCAGGGCCAACTTTCCAGAATTTTGCGTCCACATAACATACTTCTTGTCGAGCATTGGTAAACTTAAAATCAAATAGTTCAAAATGTTCTTCTTCGACTTTTTTCAGTGCAATTCCCAGGGCAGTGCTAAAGAAAAACTCCGCAGCTGCCTCTCCGAGGGCTCCAAGATATATGCTCGTAAAGGCTGCAGGGTTCATACATACGGCCCCGGAACCCCAGGATGTTGCATACCCCCGCTGTTTAAAAAAATCAGCCAATCCGGCTATGTTCATCAATTTGGGAAGTCCTGAGCTTTCCTCTGAAACCTCTGACCAGCCGGTTTCCGGAGCCTGGTTAAAAGCTACATGGCAACTTTCAAAATCATTTTCAGCCTTAAAATAATAGCGATCCTTTCCGCCCGGTATTTCGCAATAGCAGCGCTGATATTCCACTTCATTCATATAGTTACATTTCGGATGCTTGAGTAGATAGGGGCGGAGTCTTTCCCAATCTTCACGGTTTCTCGGATTATTAAAATTGGCTGTTATAATTTTTAAAATCCTCTGCAGTGACAGGGTCTGGCTCTCAACAATCCTCTCTTCTTTTTCATAGGATTTCCGGGTATTTTCTGTATTACCGCAAATATGGAGATACTCTTTAGTTTTTATAACCTCCTCGGGCAGATCGATTTGCTTGAGTAATTCCGGAATTTCTGGATCACAGAGTATATGTATCTCAGGCATCCGTTTCCCCGTCCGCGTCATCCTTCCCAGGCTCTGCAGTACGATCGATGCGATTGCACGAGCAATCGCTTCTGATGCGCTGGTGCCTTCCAGCGAGAAGGGCTGACCCAACATAGTTTTAACGATACAATCTTTGAATTCCTGATCGGTAAGATAGCCAGAGGCAGCGAGGTAATGGATCTGTACGAGGCGCTGAAAGGTGTTTTTTTCTGAAAAGAATGGGCCGGAATTGGAGACTATCACATTGGTGGGTTTTATGAGACAGATCCCATCAATGTCGACCTCTGTTTCATCCTTTCTCGGGTGTTCGTGGACCGACACAATGTCGCTGGCGAAGGCATCGGCAAAATGGTATTGCAGATTGACACCCCGTCCAATAGTAGCATAACTGGTAGTTACAAAATAGCGCTTACCTTGTTTTAAACCATTTTTAATAGTTTCCAATAGGCTTTGATAATTGTTTGAATCCATGCTGACCAGGTTCCAGCCACTCTCTTGTCCTGACGAGGCCAGTAGACCATCTTTAAATATTGTTAAAGGTTCAAGCGGATAGGTTTTTTCTTCCCCAAAAAGATTAGGAGTAATGCAATACATAATCCTCATCTTTTTAGCATTGTTAAAATACTTCATGGCCTGAAAAATAAGATCATAGCGGCGTATGATATACTTAAGATTATCCTGATTATCTGTTTTACAGGACCGGCCAATGCTATTTCTTACTAATTCTGCCATTGCAGTATCGTTAAGCCAGCTGGCCCAGCGCTGGATTGTTTCTTTCTGTATCGCTTCATCGTAGTATTCCAGGGCGGAATTCTCAGGCAGGAATGTTATGTGTTTGTAACCTTTTACGGATGATTCATAGAGATCCCGCAATATGTTCATATCATCTTTGGAAATGGTTTTAAATTGCGGTCCCAGGGTATTGTGCAGATAGCCCAGAACGAAATTTGTGATTGGCTGATCCACATAGGCGGTGGCAGAAAGACCTACCACAAAAGCCCGCTTTGCCAGATTGCCGAGCCACAATTCCGGTATGGCACTCAGGCTTATCATGTTAATAGCGGTGCGGGCTTCGTTTTTGGGGGAGTCTACCAGAAAAAACTCGGTAAATCCGCTGGTAAAAAAGGAATCCCCTTCGAACCAGTTTGGGTGAATCTTCCATTGGGGATCGGCATATTGATGGCTGGCAAGCTGGTACTGGAGGTAATCGCCGATGGTGGCGTTTGACGGTACAAAGTGGTTGACCACGCTGGAGATATAATCTTCGAGATTCCAGTTTACCATGATGTCTTCTTTTGTAGACTTTTTACGGATAGTGTTGAGCCAGTATTTTTTATTCATGACAATATCATTACAAAGCTGCAGGAAATGATTGATGAACAAGAGAAGGTCCTGGACGAATTTTTTAATGTCTTTCTTGGCAGAGTCCTTGCGATTAGCTGTTTTGCTGTCAGGTGTAGCAGGGGTATCAGGTGTAGCGCCATGTTTCGCATCCTCTATCCAGTTAACCTGGTCATCCTTAGCATAATTAATTATTTTTTCTGTTCCTTTACCGCTCCAGATGTAGGGTTGCCAGGAGCGGCATAAAAAAACAGAATTATTCTTTTCATTTGCTGTACGGCGTAATTTAGGATTAGCCTCCAAATGATAGTATTTCGATACTTTACCATATTCGTTTCTTAGTTTTTCAAACTGGGTGGTTTTTTCTTCTATCCATTTTTCTGTTTTTTCTTTATCCCCTGAGGCATGGGTCAGAAAAGAGGGTGGAAGAAAGGTGTTTTGCATAACCATATTACCTAAGGTTCGGGCAAGTTCTGCGAGATCCACCTTGTGTCGTAATGAATCTTCTAAAATAAAGTCCAGAAACGCGCTCTTTGCATCATCGAATTCATCGATAAACACAAGGGACCCTTCGCTGAGGCTGTCCTTTACCGGCCCCGTCCGTTCCAGAACCGAAATCAGAGGCAGGGAAAATTTCCGCAGGGATAAAAGAATCACAGTAGCCCGGGAAACGCGGTGATCTGGCCAGAGGTCAGGAATCCATCCCCAGGGTGAGCCCTTTGTAAATATAAGTTTCTCCCGTTCCTTTATTACATCCTCATGGGTACGGCCTTTTGTCTCTGGAAGTTTTTGTTCCAGGATATGATGCAGCTCTGCAAGAAAGCGGTGTTGAGCAGTATAGAAACTATCGGCCTCATTAAATTTGTTGTCATTACCATATCTAATAAAAAAGTCCACCTCCCGCTTGTATTGTTCATAGATCTGCAGGAGATCTGATTTTTCGGCTTCCTCTGCGATTTGAGCGACCCCTATGTCGATTCTGGCACGAAGCCCCTCCCAGGACTCGCTAAGATGGGTATGCATGCCCCGTAGTACGAGGACTTCTTTTTCATATTCTTTTTCTCTTTTTGCTTCCTTATATGCCCGGCGTAGGGTTGTGGTCGAGAAAAAATCCGGATCATCTTCGTCCTGGTTTATTTGTTCAATAGATAATAGGTCACTTTTTTTTTGAGCATGCGAATGGGTGTCGGGGATATTCTTAAGCATGCGGGTGGTAAAAAATATTTTACATCCCTGCTCTTTCCACTCCTGGGCATGCCGGGCGATATACTGACACACCCCATGGGACTTGCCAGTTCCGGTAGCCCCGGGAAGCAGAAACAGACCCGTAGATGGAACATTCGCTGCTGAACCGGGCTGAGGAATGTTGGCCTTTAAAATGCCGTATATGTTTTTCCTATTATTACTCCCATCATTGGTCCTTTTCATCGGTCAGAAACTCCTTTGCATTAGAGTCTCGTACAGGACCTGAGTGAATGCAATTCTTAAAACAGATGGAGGGGGAAGTCTCCCCCTCGCTCTGGCCGCCAGCGGGCCCGGTGCACCCAGCCTATCAATGCCTGGTACTCCAGGATCGCACCGTGGCCAGTTCCAGACCGGCACCACCACTTCCGGCCCGCTGGCTGCCTCCGCTACCCCCTCTGCGGGGGACACCCCCGCAACGCCCCCGGTTAACTGGTATATTTCAGAGTGTCATTATTTATTTATCTATAGGGCCTATGGGCTCCCATAAATTATAGCCCAGCAAAATAATGGGAACGATTATTGTAGCGCTTAATATCACAGAAAGGGTAATGTCCTTTACGCTGAGCTGGTATAAAACCTTTTCGTTCTTTTTGCCGTCTTTGAGCAGTTCGTTGATAATCCCATAGGGGGGTACCGTCTGGACGGTTCCATCTTTAAATACGATACTTTTTGGCTGAGCACAACTGGCAGCTAAAAAAGCAATCAGCATTAATAAAGCAAATAACTTTTTCATGGCATATTCCCGCAAATTGGAATATACCATGAGGTTTTTGCAGAAGTCTATTACTTTTGTAAAAACCTTATACATCTAAGGTTGCTCTTTCAAAACTCCATGAGTTTTGAAAGAGCCTCCCCTCTCTAATTTATCTTATAGAGAGGGCGGCAGGCTGGGAGAACTATTATTTTATAGCCACGAGTAAAAAGCGGATTCCAACAAGGATAAGGATCGGAACAATGCAGAGGTTTACGATTTTGGCAAGTTTTTCGGTCCAGAACTTTTGTACTAAGAGGGCTACCAGGGTTACGAGAACAAATTCATAGATTGCCAGGACCAGCTGGGTCCAGTCTGGCATGGCCAGTACGAACTGGGTCCCCAGGGCTGTCCATGCGCCGGTGACTACCGCTACGGTTGCCAGGGCATAGGCTTTTTGGGGATGGTGTCCCATGGCATTGTTAAAGAGGGGAACCGCAAAGGGTTTGCCGCCCGCAGAAATGAGCCCAGTGAGGATGCCGCTCCCAAGACTTACTGGAACAAACCAGGAGGGGTGGGCCTTGGTTTCCCGTTCTGAAAGGGGTTTAATGATGAGAATCCGCAGTCCCACGAGGATAGCGTAGCCTCCGAGCAGGCCGAGGAGCAGCCCTGGTTTCATCTGACTTGCCAGAATTCGACCGGTCAGAGCTCCCAGAAAGGCAGGGATAGTGATAAGGAGCCATTCATGGGAGCCAGGGGGGACCGCACCATGCAGCTGTTTCCTTTGCCGAATCAGAGCCATGAGAGCCGCCAGGGCAATGACAATAAGGTTAATCTGGATTGCCTGAACAATTGGCAGTCCGACAATGCCGGTAAGCATGATGACCAGAAACACCCGGTCTACCCAGGATCGTATAGAGGACGTAACAAAACCAACGATGAGGGCTGCAAGCAGGCCTTTAAGCAATAGGGGCAGAGTAATAGATATCATGGATACTCCTTGTATTTAGTAAATTATATATATAATATTTCAAAATTATGCAATATTGTCAATAATATATTCCTGGCTATAATCCCGTTTATTTTGTCCCGCTGCGCTATTTTATATCCCAGGAGGTACATATCAAAGTGCAAAAAGTTAGTGTTTTATTTCTTTCTGTTTTACTATTAACGTCCTTTATTTCCTGTGAATCCCAAACAGGTCTTCAAAACCCAGTCTCTTCAGATGCCAGGGGCATATTTCTGCATCACAGTACGGGTGACTATGTCTGGAATGGCGGAGTTCCTGCAGCCATGGATGTACGAAACGATCAGTTGGGTACCAACTATGTGATCGAAGAGCGGAATTATCCAGATAATCCCTGGCCATGGGAGAATTATCCCTCCGATTACTACCGGCTGTGGATTGGAGGCGAGGGCAGCACTACGGATCCAGATATACATAATCTGGAAACCCTGTGCAGCCAGTATACCCTCATCATCTGGAAACACTGCTACCCGGTAACGGAAATAGGACCAGATTCGGGTAATCCCGATCCAGCCTCTCCCACGAAGACCCTTGAAAATTACAAGGCCGCCTATACTGCCTTAAAGCAAAAGATGCGGAGCTTTCCTAATAACCGGTTTATAGTATGGACCGGAGCGGTTGAGCAGGAGAGTAACTGCAGTCCAGAACAGGCGCAACGGCTTAAAGCTTTTCATGATTGGATTATTGGAACCTGGGATGAAAAGGGCGATAATATCTATGTATTCGATTTTTGGCAGCTTGAAACGGGAGGCGGTTTGTATTTTCTGGCTTCTAATGCGGAATATGCAGGGGATGATCACCCCAATGGCACATTCTGTGCAGTCACAGCTCCCAAGTTTGCCGAGCGGATTTGTGATGTACTGCAGGGAAGGGGAGACCTGGATCCCCTCACCGGATATTAAGTCATACCGTATCGAAGCCGCCAGTACCGTGTTATAGTATATCCATGAACATAACATTGTCCGAAGCTTCCTGTATCGTTCATGAGATAGAAGATGCAGTCCTTGCTGCTTTTGTCGGCGATCGGGCGGTGGTACAGCTTGCCCTTTTTGGTCTTGTTGGAGACCTCCATGTCCTTATAGAGGATATTCCCGGACTTGGAAAAACTACCCTGGCCCTGGCCCTGGCCAGAGCTGCGGGGCTCTCCTTCTCCCGGATCCAGTGTACTCCGGATCTGCTCCCGGCGGATGTGCTGGGCCTTTCTGTCTGGGATAATAACCAGCGTTCTTTTGTGTTCAAGGCTGGTCCTATTCTGGCCCACTTTGTGCTGGCCGATGAATTGAACCGGGCGTCCCCCCGTACCCAGTCGGCCTTTTTAGAAGCCATGCAGGAGGGGGCCATCAGTGTGGATGGAAATACCATACCATTGCCCGAACCCTTCTATATGGTGGCAACCCAGAACCCGCACAATTTTGTCGGCACCTTTCCCCTGCCGGAAGCGGAACTGGACCGGTTCGGCCTCAGTTTTTCCATCGGATATCCATCAATAGAACATGAAAAAACGATTCTGGAACGGAATGAGGCGGCAAAACCGGTGCTGGCAGTCCAGACTGTGACGGAGGCAGAAACCATAGGAGCCATACGGAACCTGGCTGCATCCATTCATATCAGTGATCCTGTCCGCCAGTACATTATGGAGCTTGTTCGATCCACCCGTACTGCAGCGGAGATTAAACTGGGTGCCAGCCCCCGGGCCGGAATATACCTGCAGCGGGCTGCCAAAGCCAGGGCCTTGTATGAGGGGCGAAGTTTTGTATTGCCCGAAGATGTGGAAGCCCTGGCAAAGCCAGTCCTTGCGCACCGTCTCGTGCTTGCTTCCCAAAGCAGAATGGCCGGAAAACAGGCCGGTGCTGTGGTGGCGGAACTCCTTTCCCGGATTCATAAACCCACCGGGCTTTAAGTGCATCCATGAGTGTTAGAGTATCCCCCCTGGGATTGGCCATACTTATTTTTATCATTGCTCTTTTTAATAGTATCCAGGGCCTGGCAGGATCCCTTTCCCGTATTATGGTGCTACTTCCGATTCTTGTTGTGACTCTCTCCTTTATCCAGGTCTGGTATACCTATCTGTTTTTTGGTTTCCATCAGGATTTTTCTACGGACCATCCGGTACGGGGGGAAGAGCTTTCCTATACCTTTGTCATTCATCATCACGGGATACTCCCTGCCTGCGGCATACAATGTCAGTTTTCCTTTAAGGGCCCCGGCCTTGCCGGTACGAGGACTCAGCCGGTGTTTCTGGCTCCCAGGGCAAAAAAGACCTGGTCCTTTACCTTCCGCTGTGCCTATCGGGGTATCTATGCGGTGGGTATTGAACGGTTTCTCTTTCGGGATACTCTGGGCCTTTTGCAGCTTTCCTTCCCGGTAGAACCGCGGATGTTTTATGTGTATCCGGAGCTGCTTGCCCTTCCGCCTTCGCTGGATTCCTTCTTTATCGGAAGCGGTGAACTGGGATTAGGGTCCGGCGGTGTTCAGGATGATATTGGCGTCTTTGATTCAATCTATCCCCTGCGCCACGGGGAGGGGACCCGGCAGATAGCCTGGAAACGTTTTGCAGCCACCGGCATTCCCAGTGCATATCGGACAGCCAAAGCATCTGCTCCAGCCCTGCGGGTGGTGCTGGATCTACGCCCGGCCCCATCCTTCGGTAACGAGGAAGACCGGCTTACCGCGGAAGATCTGGCGGTAAGCCTTGTGTTTTCTGTGCTCAGATATATGGCAGAACGGGGGCTCCCCGTGGAGTTCTATGGCGGTGCTGAAACTGCTGAACCTTCGGTCATCCCTGACCTTTCCGCCTTTGAGTGGCTCTATAATCAATCTACCAGCCTTCTTTTTAATGAGACCACCGTTCCTCCTTCTGCGTGGACTGGCGATTCGGCCACCCTGCTTGTGACGCTCCAAACCCCAATGGAACAGGCTTTAGAAAAGGCTGAAGAAAACGGATATGACCTTTATGCCGCCCTTGAGCACCGGCTGCGCAGTGGTTACAGGATGCTCATCATATCGGTCCCGGCACCAGCCCTTGTGGATGAAGCCCGAACAAGGGCCCTGACGTTGTTGGATCATCTACCTATGGTCCACTCCTGGGTCCCCTATAAGGTGCTGGACACCAGGCTCGGTAATGAGGGGATAGCCCATGTCTTTGAATAGACTTCTATTATATTTCCTATTGCTCCTGGTCTTAGCCCTGGTTCCGCCCCTGCTTCTGGGCTTTCTTCTTCATGGCGAAGGCCCCCTCTGGCTGCCTGTTCTCTGGTCTGCGGTGAGTCTGAGCCTGGTGCTCTGGCTTACCAACGGGCCGCCCCTTTATAAGGCTCAAAAGCCTTATAAAGTGATCCGGTTTTTAACTCCTCTTTGGATCAGCCTGGGGCTGCTCCTTATCCTTGTGCTGCTTAACGTAAGCCGGCGCTCCCTGGCGGAAGTCTGGTTCCTTATGGTTCGGCAGGGCCGGGCCCGGGGCTTCTTTTCCTATTTTGTCGCCCTGGTGTACGGGTTCCTGACGACCCTTTCGGCCATGCTGGTGCTGTATTACGGCATAATCGCCAGTCTCGTTGCCCTGGGAGTGGTAAGCCTCCTGGTGTGGGCGATTCTGTACAGTCAGACCATAGGATATGCGGCTGCCCTGTGTTTAGCCCTGGTGCTCTTTATATTGATGAACAAAAAGAAGTTTGCGCTGAGGGAACCGAAGCAGATACTGGTCATGACCGTTTCTGTTTTTCTCCCCTTTAGTATTATTCCCCTTGTCATGCTGCCCTTATTGCCCCTGGTGGAAACCTCAGATATAGAACTCCGTCTTCCTGGAATCGATGTTACACCCCTGGTCCTCAGGGTTTCCCCCACCTTGCCGCTCCTTCTGGATGTCCCAGGTTATGGACTGGACGTAGGTGCAAGCCGTTTTTCCAACCGGCTGGATCTATCTTCCGTCCCCCTCTTCGAGATCGAAGGCCCACCAGGAGAAACGTTCTATCTGGCATCGGCCACCTATTCGGTCCGTTCCTCCGATGGATGGGTGGAAGCTGTTTATAATTCGGATGCTTCCAGTACTTCCAGGTTGATGAACGGACAGGCCAATCTGGAGTCTCCTGGGGTTTTGCGGCTCCGCTTTGTGGGTGAGTATTATGACCGGTTTCCGCTCCCTGCCCAAATCCGGGACATGGCTCTTTTCAGTCACGCCGCATCCGGAGCAAATCTGCCGCCGGTGCTTATAGCAAGCCTGGAAAGTGGTGTTCGCTTTACAAGTCCAATAGAGGGAGGCACCCTTCTGGTTCTTACCCTTTCTGAACATCGGGGTGATACTCCATCGGGAGTAGAGCTGGGGATTCAAGAGGGGGATCCCAAGGACTATACCGACCCCGGTCCGGATCCCCAGGGCCGTATTGCCCAACTGGCTCGACAATGGAAGCTTGTTCCAGACAACCCTGATTCGGAGCTGCACACCGGGCTGGCCATAGAAGCCTATCTAAAAGAACAGTATGGTTATTCAAAAATACTGCAGGGTGGTCCCAGTTCGTTTGCACTGGAACGGTTCCTCTTTGAAGAAAAGCGGGGCTATTGTCTCCATTTTGCCAGCGCCTTCGTGGTACTTCTACGGCACCTGGGGATCCCCGCCCGTCTTGTAGAAGGTTTTCGTATAGGGCTCAACGCTCAGGGGCGTGGGCTGATCCGGGGGACCGATGCACATGCCTGGGCGGAGGCCTTTATTGGCGGCCGCTGGCTTCGGTTTGACCCGACCCCCGGCGGGACCAATCTCCCCACATACCAAAGGCCAGCGGGTTTTGCCGCTGGACCTGGCCCCGGCCCGAACCGGTCTGTTTCGGACAGCACCGCTGTGCATCGGTCCCCCGGAAGGCCGCTCCAACGCTGGTACTTTATCCTGTTCCTGATCGGTGTCCCAGCGCTTTTTGGGGTCCTATTCCGTCTCTATCTGCATCTGGATCCGCAACGTTATAGAAAAAACCGGTTGCGTCGCCTGGTCCGTCTTGCAAGGCGGCATGGAATTCCCGGCCCTGAAATCCTTGGCTGGCTCCAATGGGAACAATCGGTCAGGGCGGCCAACCTTATGAAAGATCCCGATGAGCTTGAGCAGCTTATACGGAATCATCTGGAGCAAACCTTTGGATCATCCTGACCTATTTTTCAGGTTCTGAATAATGCACCACCTGGTCGATGGAGCTGAAAAACAGGTTCCATTTGTCCCGGGTCAGGAGGGTGTTTCCGTAGAGGGCCTCTTCAAAGATAAGGGCGATACGGTGGATCGGTTCTGTTAGTTCGGGAAAATGGGGGGTAAGAAGAGCCGCATATTCTCCCGGAGCCAGGGATGGTATGCAGGGATGCTTCACCCCTTCTCCCCAGCGGAGGAAGCGGAGATAGGCCTCTGCCATTTTGCCTAGCTGTGCCCGCTTTCGGCGGTCCTCTTTTGCCGCGGTTAAACGGGCAAGCTGATCCTTAACTTGTTTAATATTGTCCGGATCCAGGTCTAATCCATCAATCTGTTTTGCTCTTCGGGGTTTTAGATAGGAAAACATCTTTTTTAAGTTTTCCCAGATATGCTTTGGTGAAAGGAGCTGTCCTACTTTTTGCCAGAAATACCGGGATTTAAGGGGCGAAACGAGGAAGAACAATAAAAAAAGACCCGCCACTACCGCAGCAAACATCCCCAGGGTAATCCACAGGATAGTCAGGTCGGGAGAACCTTCACCGGTTCTGCTCAGGTCCTCCAGATCCCGCCGTAACTGTTCCATGTCCATGCCTTCGGGCGGTGGTTCAGGAACAGGTGGGGTAAAAGGGGCCTGCCTGGGAAAAAGACTGGATAACCAGGTAAAGAAGGCCAGTATCCATTGGATGGGTAGCAGGGAAGAAGTTCCTGCTCCGAGGATGGCCAGACAGAACACTAAAAAAAGCACCGCGAGAAGGCTGCGAACCTGATGCTGCCGGCTGTCACTGTCGGGGGGAATCCCTGCACCGGCATCATACTGTTCCCGCATATAACGGCTTAAAAGGCCGGCTATAAAGGGATACAGCAGAAAGAGAGGAACAATAAAGAATTGGGAAAGGAGACCCTGATCGGGAAACAGAACACCATGAACTGTGGCTTCTATCAGAATGATAAGCAGGAGTATTCGGCTTATGAGCTTAATCTTTCGCAGTCCCCTGAGGGTGTCCTCCGCCAGGGTTCCCATATCCCGGAGCCGGTACTGCAGTTCCAGGCCCTGGGCTGTTTCCAGTTCTGCCAGGAGCAGCTCCCGGTCCCGGAGTGCCCCCTGTATAAGCACCGAGAAAACCCATTGCAGCAGTCCCAGGCTGGTTACGACAATGTTAAAGAAGGAGGGCCTCAGAAACCCAAGCAAGGGTGGATTTTGATTTATGACGGCCCCTTCTGGTTGTATCCCGTCACCAATCCCTGGGGCTGACCCGGTGATACCGGGAACAGTGCCAGATCCGGTAAAGTGCATCGCGAGGGATGAAGCGAGGTACAGGATGATGGCTAGTATCATAAGTTCCCGGAGCCGAGCAGAAAAACCGAGCCGTTCTTCGCGGAGTATGTTCCCTAAGAGAACGGTAATAATGCCGACCACCCCCGAAAGCATCAGTGCCGCCAGAGGCGGGAGCGGCCATGAAGGGATCCACCGGGAAAGCAGGCTGACCTGGGTAAACAGGAAACTAAGGGGAATACTTATGGCGATGAGGGGATGGACAAAGTTGGTAAATCGTTCCTGTTCACCCATGTTTTTCTGTCTCCATTTCGATGACTGGAATACCCTTCTGGTGCAAAGCTTCCAGATCTTCCTGTTTTGGTGTGATGCAGTACAGGATGAATTCCCCGCCTTTTAACCGGGTGAGGATGAAGAGCTCGGTTATCATATCCATGACTGCTGGCCCAACATAACAGACCCGGGATCGGTAGGGGAGGCGCTGCAGGGCTTCTATAAAAAGGGAGTAGTCGGCTTTTTCGGAGAGGGTGATACGGGCCAGGCTGTCGAGGATAGAGAGCCGGTGTTCCCGGCCAGGCTCAATACGGAGGGGACTTCCTGCTTCGGCAATGATTCCCGTGCTGATACAGCCCACGCTCTGGTCCAAAAGGGATGCGGAGCTTACCAGCGAGGCCCCATATTCGATATATCGTTCCGCATAAATATACTGAGCTTTTAAAGGAAAGGCCGGGATGGATAAATTTAACAGTACCAGGAGGGGTACATCAATACTGGACTCATACACGTTGGTGATGAGGGATCCTGAATGGGCGCTGGCCTTCCAGTTGATCCGTCTGAGCTCATCCCCCTGCTGGTATTCCCTCAGAGCCCGGTAACGGCTGGGGTCTTCGTGGAGGATGTGGTTTGTTTTAATGGTTCCCAGGGGATACCCATCATAGGCCCTGTAGGGGAGGGGAAAG
Source organism: Treponema sp. (assembly GCA_012517385.1). GTDB lineage: Bacteria > Spirochaetota > Spirochaetia > Treponematales > Breznakiellaceae > Gracilinema. The sequence continues at coordinate 21,823 of JAAYUZ010000173.1, forward strand.
ATTTCTGGATATACGATGACGGTGGTTGTATCTTCCTGTTCGTACAGGACCTCCTCCAGCCCCAGCACATCCCGGATAGTCAACTTTGCCGGTCCCAGGGTCCATTGTCCCCGTTCTCTGGGCCGAAGGGGGTAGGAAATGGTCCTTCGGCTCCTTCTGCGCATATCCAGTCTGAGTCGGCAAAGGCTGTTGGGATCCAGAGAACCGGTTGTATCCGAAAGAATCCCATTATACAGGGGAAGCCGGGCGGTGTTTATTATTTCCAGTTCTATATGGGTGCTCTGGTTTTTATAGGCCCTTAAAACAGGATCCTTTCGTCTGATCCTGATGTGTCTGCTCATGTAGGTAATATAAAACTGGTTTATCCCTAAAAGGAGGAGCCAGAACAACGCAAAGAAGCGGAGCACCACCACCGGTGCGAAAAGAAAAACAGAAAGGAGTAGTATGACTTGTCCAAGCCGTTTTCGGCCCCTCATACCCCTTCCTTAATGACTGGTACGGGAACACTATCGACGATTGATTCGATGATCCGGTCTACGCTGATGTTCTTAATGATCGATTCGGGGTGCAGAATAAGCCGCTTCCGGAACACATCTGCCACGAGGCCCTTGATATCCTCTGGGATTACATATGAGCGGCCCTCCATGGCAGCCCAGGCCTGGCTGGCCCGGTAGAGGGCAAGGCTTCCCCGGGGAGAGACTCCGAGCCTGACCGAAGGATGGTTTCGGCTTGCGGTAACCAGGGCCAGCATATAGTCCCGGAGGGCGCTGTCCACATGAATTTTGGTAACCTCCTCTTGCAGGGCGAGAATTTCATCAACCTGGGTGAGGGGCTTCAGGGTATCTACCGGATGGGAAATCTGGCGCTGGCTCTCCAGCATAACCGCCTCGGCGGCCCTATCGGGGTAGCCGATGGAAAGGGAAAGGATAAAGCGGTCCTTCTGGGCTTCCGGCAGGGGAAAGGTCCCTTCGAACTCTACGGGATTTTCGGTTGCGATGAGGAAAAAAGGATCGGGCAGCTGGATGCGTCTTCCATCAATAGAGATTTGCCGTTCCGCCATGGCTTCCAGCAGTGCCGCCTGGGTCCGTGGGGTTGCCCGGTTAATTTCATCCACCAGGAGCATATTAGTCATGATAGGCCCCTGGCGAAAGAGGAATTTCTGCTGTTCTGCGGACCAGATGGTAACTCCCAGTACATCCGCCGGCAGCAGGTCCGGTGTGCATTGGAGCCGCTTAAACTGGGTCCCCAGGGTGTTTGCCAGAGCCCGGGCCAGAATGGTCTTGCCGGTCCCCGGTACGTCCTCCAGCAGTACATGGCCCCGGCTTAAAAGGGCACAGAGCAGTTTGCGGATTACCCGCTGTTTCCCGTAAAAGACCGTTTCTACCCCGCTGGTGATATCCTCGGCCCATTGCTGTATTGTCTTTTGCATGCCACCAGTATACCAGAGGTTTTCATTTTTTTGGGGGGGGAAGGGATATTTTAGGGAACCTGCTGTACGGTAAAAACATTGGCTGTCCTATTGAACCGTTTTCTGGTCCAGCTCTTCTCAGCCCTAAAAGCACCCTTATCCCAGGAGCGCAGCCTGGCGCTTAAAGTGGTCCTCCAGCACAATGGCAGTCATGGCCTCCACCACCGGCACAATACGGGGGAGTATGCAGGTATCATGGCGCCCCTCGGTTCGGATTTCCGTCTCTTCCCCCTTCAGATTGATGGTCCGCTGGGGTTTTGCGATGCTGGAGACGGGCTTTACGGCGAGCCGGAAGATAAGCTCCGCCCCGGTGCTGATACCCCCGATGATACCACCCGCATTATTGGTTATAAAGCCATGTTTATCCATCCAGTCGTTATGTTCGCTTCCCTTCATATCCACGGCAGCAAAGCCGGCACCGAACTCTATGCCCTTAACCGCCCCCAGGGAGAGCATCGCATGGGCCAGCTCTGCATCAAGCTTATCAAAGACCGGTTCCCCAAGTCCCGCAGGAAGCCCCCGGACCCGGCATTCTACGATGCCGCCGGCGCTGTCCTGTTCTGCCTGCAGTTCCATGAGCCGCGCTTCCATGGCCTTTGCTGCATCCAGGTCGCAGGCCCGCAGGGGATTCTGCTCGATAACCGATTCATCAAAGGTGGTGCAGGGGATACCCGCAGCCCGCTTAGTATAGGCGACAATCTGGACGCCCCTGCGGGCCAGCAGTTTTTTTGCCACCGCGCCGGCGGCAACCCGGCCTGCGGTCTCCCGGCCGGAAGCCCGGCCTGAGCCCCGGTAATCCCGGATGCCATACTTTTTCAGATAGGTATAATCGGCATGGCCCGGCCGGAACTTGTCTTTAATATCATCATAGGCCGAAGGACGGGCATCATGGTTATACAAAATAAGCAGTATGGGAGTTCCAGTGGTTTTCCCTTCGAACACACCGGACATGATATGGACCTGGTCTGTTTCCTGCCGGGGGGTGGTGATGAAATTCTGCCCGGGCTTCCGGCGATCCAGTTCCTTCTGTATATCCGCTTCTGATAGCTCAATTCCCGGTGTTGCTCCATCTATGACGACCCCCACCGCTCCGCCGTGGGACTCGCCAAAGGTTGTTATCCTGAAAAGATGACCAAAACTGCTTCCTGCCATAGGTACTCCTGTAAGGATAATATAGTAGCTCCACAGCTCAATCAATCCAGGAGGCAAATTTCTGAACCTGTTTCGTATCTAAAGCTGCTCTTTCAAAACTCCCTGCGTTTTGAAAAAAGCTCAGGTGTTAAAATACCGCAGGGCCCATCGATGTGGGGCAATA
>JAAYUZ010000174.1 GCA_012517385.1 Treponema sp.
CCACTACCCACGACAACCCCGTTTATGAGGTGGATGGTATTGTGCATTATTGTGTAGCCAATATGCCCGGCGCGGTTGCCCTTACCAGCACCCTGGCCCTCACCAGCACTACCCTCCCCTTCGGGCTTGAAATTGCCGAAAAGGGACCTGAACAGGCCTGCCGGGACAATGGAGCCATTTGCCGGGGACTTAACACCTATAAGGGCCAGCTCACCTGTAAAGAGGTTGCCATGGCGTTTAACCTGCCCTGGACCCAGGCTGAGCAAGTATTATAAACTTGAGCCCATCATGGAACTGGATACAACGGACTGGAAAATCATTACAATATTACAAGCGGGCTATGAGAATAATAACACCATAGCCCGGCAGCTTGGTGTATCAGAAGGTACTATCCGGGCCCGGATAAAACGGCTCCGCGAAGCGGGGGTCATGCAGATCCGGGCCCTGATCAATCCGGATGTGCTGGATAACAAACAGCTTGCCCTGGTGGCAATGCGGGTAGCCGAATCGCGGCTTCTGGAAACTAAGGCAGAAGAGGTTGCCCGGCTGCCCAATGTGCTTTCCGTCTCCATTGCATCGGGCCGGTATGACCTTATTGCTGAGGTGCTGGTGGATTCAAACCGCGGCCTGGTTCGCTTTCTCACGGAGGAACTCTCCGCTGTGGAGGGAGTCATCAGCTCGGAAAGTTTTTTAATGTTAAAAAGCTATAATAAATTTGTATAGCTGTAATTAATCCTGTAAAAGCCGCTCCCGCATGGACACAAAGAGGGGCACCGCAATACCCGCAATAGCCAGCACCGTTCCTGTGGCGATAAAGACCGAGCCATAGCCGAAGCCGATGGCCAGGGCAGAGCCGATGGCTGGCCCTATAGCTCCCCCTGCGGAGGCAACGGAACTGCGCAAACCGTACATGCTCCCCTGTTTTTCCCGTGGTGTATTAACCGCGATAAGGGCGTTCACCGAAGGCATGTTACCGCCAATAAAGAAACTGCTCATCAATCTAAATATGAGAAGCTGAAATACAGACCGGGAAAACGCCTGGGGCAGATAAAAGAGGGCCGCACCGCCCATACAAAACATAAGGGTCCGGCGATACCCGAGGCGGTAGCTGATTTTACCAATAAGCACCGCCGCAACAGAGGAGCTAATAGCCCCCGCTGCGATCACAAGCCCCGTGTTGGAAGCAATACGGGCAGGCTCCTGGGTAATCGTTTTGATAAAGAGGGGTAAGAATGGAGAGGTGATGCTCCCTGCAATCTGATCCGCCGCCACAATGGCGAGGAGCGTCCAAAGGGCTTTTCCATGTTCGCCCCGGAGGGGAGAAAAATCAGGGATCAGGCTTTTAGCAAAGGACTTGCGTTCCGCAGGAGCTGTAAAGTCATCGGTTGCAAAGAGGCTCACGATGATACCACCTGAAAGGAGCAGCAGAGATGTGGCAAAAAAATTGATGCGATGCCCGAAGGCATCGGAAATATACCCGCCGAAGAGGGGTCCCAGGGAGTTACCCAAAAAGATGGACATCTGGAGGAGCCCCAGAGAATAGCCCCGTTCCTCTTCCGGTGAAACCGACGCTACCAATACGGTGGCGGCCCCCACGGTGCCGGTGAGCATTCCCTGCAGGGTGCGCAGCAGGAGGAGCTGTCCCGGATCTTTTACGAGGCCCTGGAGCAGCAGAATTCCCGCACCGCAGAACATGGCCCGCAGCAGCATGGGTTTACGGCCATACTGGTCGGCAAGGCTCCCCCAGATGGGAGCCATGACCATCATGCTGATGGCAGGGAGGGACTGGAGCAGCCCCGTATAAAGCTTTACCGTCTGGGGATCGGTAATACCCAGATCTCCGAGAAAAAAGGGAATAATGGGGGTGGATGTTCCAAAACCCGCTATGGCTAGTACTTCACCGACCCAGACCGAATAGAGGGTTCGTTTCCAGCTTGCAGTTGCTACAGAACTTGACGTATACAACCTCGATATATTTATTTTAAAATAAGGGCCTGCCAGATCTGAATAAGAGGCAACACGATACATACTATTATAAAAACGATTTCCAGTACAAGGGTACGACGCTCCGCCGAATCGGTCTTTACCATATCATAGACCGATGAAAGCACATCTAGCCGGCGTTCTACCGAACGGCTCCATCCTTCGGTATTAAAGATTTCACAGAGCCGGGAATATATCTGTCCCAGGAAATAGTCACCGATTATCTTAGAAGAGTTTTCCAGATTCTCCAGGATAAAAAGGGCTTCGAACCGGAGGGCCTGGATACGGGCAAACTTGCGCTGGGGTGTTTTTCCCCGCAATCTGGTTTTTCCCTTTCTTTTTTTGTTCTTTTCTATCCCATAAACGGTGAGATCCCGTTCAGCCTCATCGAGCCGGAGGTCCAGGAGTCGGTCCAGAGCCCGGAGTTCCAGAAGCCGGTAATTCGCGTGTTCTATAATAAGGAGTATATCCTCATAATCATGCTGGGCATCAAAAATTATACAATGGTCCATGTCAAAAATGGCCAGGTCATCACTCCGGTATGAGAAAGGACGGGCCAGGGCTGCCTGAATTTGGGTTTCATGGAGAAGGGTGCTATCCGGTTCCCCGATGAGAAGGGATGCAAAGATATGCCGGTAATTCTGGACAAACGCACCAGGATGTTCAGGATATTCCAGAAAACAGTAGGCGAGATAATGCTCTTCCTGCAGGTTCGACCGTTCAATGCCATCGATAATGGCATCCCCGATGGCATCCAAAAGGCGGCCAAAGAGGCGGTTTGCAAAATCTTCGAAGGTATAGGAATAGTTTTGACTCTTGATAAGGGGCGAATGGGAAAGGGGGCCCAGTTCATCAAGCTTAAAATACCCCTTTCCTCGTAAAAGAATTGTTACAGCCCCATCGTTATACACCTTAGCGGATGGATAGACCTTGCCAAGCCCTTCGGCTTCTACCTCTTCAAAGGCAAACCATACGGGCTGCGGCAGCGCCAGGGATGTGGGGGTATCCTTCCGTAACGGTAAGGGGCTCCCCAGTTTTTTTCCCGACAGTCGGGCATACAGGGCTGGGCTTTCTAATTTTTTCATATCGATTGCCCGGCCCACATCTTTTATGGAAAAATAAATCAGTTCCGTAAGCAGGCTTGGACTTTCTTTAGTACCCATGCAACCATTATAGCATGAGGTGTTTGCAAAAGTCTGTTACTTTTGCAAACACCTCTTGCAGTATTTTTACATTAAAAAGATAATTATATACATAGTATAGAATAGTAAAAATACTGCATATACATCTAAGGTAGCTCTTTCAAAACTCCCTGAGTTTTGAAAGAGCCTCGTATAATAAGGCCTTGACCGATACGGGTCTGCCCCGTAGATTGGGTACCATGAAACTGCTACATCTGGCGGACCTGCACTTAGGGCGCCTTTTCCATGAACGGTCCCTTATCGAAGACCAGCAATTCATACTGGACCAGGTGCTGGAAATCCTCTCCCGGGACGATTACAGGGCGCTGCTCCTTGCCGGGGACATCTATGACCGTTCCATACCTTCTGCGGAGGCGGTAAACCTTTTCAGTTCTTTTTTAAGTAATCTTCACTGCCGCTTTCCCCAGCTGGCTATATGCATTATTGCAGGAAACCACGATTCACCGGATAGGCTTGCCTTTGGCCGAGAGCTGTTCCAATCCATGAATATCCATATCGTCTCAGATCCCAACCAGTCCTTTGAACCGGTCATTCTTACTGATGGTAATGAAAGCTGTGCCGTATTTCTTCTTCCCTTCTTATACCCCGGGGCTCTCTATCTTACAGAGGTACCACAACAGAGTGATGAAGTACAAGGTAATCGGGGGGACTCCGTCGAATCGATGGCGGAACCGCGGGGACTCAGGACCCAGCAGGAACTGATTACCGAAGCCAGCCGCAGGCTCGAAGTGCGGCGGCAGGCCCTGGCGGCGGAGGGAATCCAGCACTCCATCCTGGTGGCCCACCTCTTTACCCAGGGTGGCCTGGAAACCGAATCGGAGCGGATTTTTTTAGGCACCGCCGAACAGGTTGATGTACGTCTCTTTTCTGGTTTCAATTATGTTGCCCTGGGGCACCTGCACCGGCCCCAGCAGGTAGCCCCCAACGCCTGGTACGCCGGGAGCCCCCTGGCCTACAGCTTTGGCGAGGCGGATCAGGAAAAGCGGTGTCTGGCGGTGGAGCTGCAGAATAGATCGGGAACGCCAGGACTGCCCTCGGTTCAGCCCATACCCATTAGGCCACTCCACCCGGTGCGCCGGCTTTCGGGG
>JAAYUZ010000024.1 GCA_012517385.1 Treponema sp.
ATTCGATATGGTACGACTGGAACAGAGGACACTGACCGAGCTGGTACAGAAATCGGAAGAAAAATTTGGAAAAAGAACCGCCTTTTCTCTCTTTTCGGAGGGAACGCTCACCAATATCACCAGCTATGAGGAATTTGGGAAACGCAGTTTAGGAATTGCAAGCATTTTAGAACAATTAGGTCTGCAGAAGGGGGACCGGGTCATGCTCCTTGCAGAAAACCGACCCGAATGGCCGATTGCCTACTTCGGCATCTCCCTGGCAGGTACCATTATCGTACCGATTCTAACCGATTTTATCGCTGAACATGTGGGAACTGTGGCTAAGCATGCGGAAATTGCCGCCATCTGCGCTACGGAAAAGACTATTTCGAAAATTAAGGCCGCCGGTATTTCCGATGAAATCCCCTTGCTGCATATCGATGAAATGGATACACAGGGAATTATGGTTACTGTTAAGGGGCAAAAGGTTAAGATGGAATACAAGCCTGTTACCCCCTATAGGGCTCAGGAAGATGAGACCGCAACCATAATATATACCTCCGGCACCACCGGTAGCAGTAAAGGGGTAATGCTCAGCCATCGTAACCTGGTATTCGAAGCCCAGGCTTGCAGAAGCATCATTAAAATCTATCCCCGGGACCGATTCCTGTCGGTCCTGCCACTGGCTCATACCTATGAATGTACGATCGGCATGATCATCGCTGTTCTGAACGGGGCAAGTACAACCTATCTGGGCAAGGCCCCCACACCGGCCATACTGATGCCCGCCCTTGAATTGGTTCGGCCAACAATCATGCTCACGGTCCCCCTTATAATAGAAAAAACCTATCGCAGTAAAATAAAACCATCCCTTGAAGCCCACCCCCTCTATAAGCTGCCCCTTACCCGATCCCTTGCAATTAAGGTTGCAGGAAATAAGTTGATGGGGTCCTTCGGCGGTGCGATACGGTTTTTCGGTATCGGTGGTGCTGCACTTGCCCCTGATGTGGAAGAATTCCTTAAAAAAGCCTGTTTTCCCTATGCGATTGGGTATGGGCTCACGGAAACAGCACCGCTTTTAGCCGGAGCCCCGCCCTTTAAGTCGGTACTCAGATCCACCGGGCCTGCCCTAAAAGGTGTAGATCTGAGGATAGTTGACCAGAACGGCCAGGTTGTCGGTGGTGTTGGGGCCCTTAAAAATGCACCTGAACATGCGGAAGGGGAAATTCAGGCCCGGGGACCTAACATAATGCAGGGATATTATAAGGACCCGGAAAAAACCGCCGAAGTTTTTACCAGCGATAGATGGTTTAAAACAGGAGATCTGGGGAGCATGGACAAAAAGGGCCGGCTTTTTATACGGGGCCGGCTTAAGGCGATGATCCTCGGACCTTCTGGGGAAAATATCTATCCTGAAGAGATCGAAAGCATTTTGAATGCCTCTGGATTTATAGAAGATTCACTGGTGTATGCCACAGAAAAGGGAGAATTGGTAGCCCTGGTGGTGCTCAACGAAAAGGCGAAAACCATGTTCGCCGCTGCCTCGGATATGATTCAGGAAACGAGAGAGAACGTCGGAGAGGCGATGCACAACCTGGGGCAAGCCACACAGCATGCAGCCCAGAATACCCTGCAGGGGGCCCAGCATCTGTTACAGGACCTTAAAAATGCAACTAATAAACGGCTGGCAGGTTTTTCCCGAATTCACCGGATAGAGATTCAGGATGAACCCTTTGAAAAAACCGCCACACAAAAAATCAAGCGGTTCCTCTATCCAAAAAAGAAATTGTAGCCTATGACCTCCAGACCGCTGGAAGAACGATTTGCCATGAAAGCCACCCTTCGGGTGGCCCGCAGGGTAGACGGCGTGTTTTCTGGCCTGCAAAACATACCCTTTCTGCGGTCGGAGGATAAAACAGAATTCAGATACTTTAAAAGGCTGTTTCTGTCAGCCCTGGAAAAAATAGATCAGCGCATAGTCGGCGGTGAAATAGTTCCCTGGTCAAGAACCGAAATTGCCGCACTCTATGAACAGATACAATACTGCCCACCCTGTCATAACATTCAGAAACCGATGGAGCACTGCCTATTGGTTCACCGGAGGATCCTGCATATAGGTGTTTTTATCGGCTCCTTTGATCCCTTTCAGATGACCCACCTGGAGACGGCGCTCCGCTTTCTGGCAAAGAGTGTTCCCCCTGCAGATGTGGTGTTTGTCATCCCCGAAGGAGCCTATTCTTCCATGAAGCCCGGCAGATCCGATTATGATTACCGATTTGATATTCTTAGAAGACAGATAGAAGATCCATTCCGTCCCTTTATTCTTCCGATAAACATCGGCAAAAAGGCAGACACAATAGAAATAATAAGCCGTCTTATCCAACTGCTTTGCGGATACAAATTAGAGATAACCCATATTATTGGCTCCGATGTATTCCCCTTTGCGGCCCAATGGTATCATAAGGACCTTGCTATATGGGAACCCATCGCAAAGCAGCACAATGTTGAAATTATATTCAGGGTTTTTGTAGTAAAACGCAGTGATGAACATGATATAAAAGAACTGGTTAACAAAACCAGGTCTATGGGAATTCCCGTACAGGTGGATCCGAAACCAATAGGGACCCCCTCCTCTACCCATGTTCGGGAACATGGGGTCTTTACCATCATATTCCCTACGATTGATGTTATAGAAAAGCTGGAGGTGGTCTTCCGCTACGGGATGCACCGCCATTGGCTCAACGGCGATGCTCGGCCCGATTATGAAATTTAATTCGTACTGACCTCTTCCCTCAGAAGTTCCCGATTCAAAACAGAAAGGATGAACACGGTTCCTTTCGGAACCTGATAGGGGACGGTAAAGGCTCCGCCTGGATGATTTACGGTGATAATTCTGCGCCGTTCACCGGTGGGGAGGAGCGCATCGAGCTTTACTTCCAGCGGATAGGGATATTCGGGAAGCGTTTTATTAAAAAGTCCAAATACTTCATCTTCAGGCACCTTTGCCGGAGCTGCAACCACAAGGTCCAGACGGGTGTTAGCGGATACTACAGTCTGACCTGCGGGCAGCTGGGACACCACCGTACCGGGAGTTTCCCGATTTTGAGCAGGACGTACTGAGAAGACAAACCATACACCGGATTGGCGGATCCGGTCTAAAGCATCCTGAACAGGAAGCCCTACCAGATCGGGGACCTTAATCATCGCATTTTCCGGGCCCCGGCTTACTACAAACTCTAACCGTATAGGACCATCTATATCCGTGCCAGGTTCGGGTTTCTGTTCCAGAATCGTACCCGCAGGCTGAGTAGAGTAGGCATATAACAGGGGCTCCCGAAGACTAACCAGTGATTTTGTGGATGAAGAAAAGAGGGTTTGGAGGTGCATCTTCACATCATCGATGTTCTGGCCGATATAGTTTTCAACCTTATCCACGACCATTCCCCGGCTTACCACAAGCTTAATTCTCCGGCCTGCCTTAACGATAGTCCCTGGACCGGGGTCCTGCTCCAGAATGGTTCCCTTATCGGCGGCATTGTTGGAATAGCGGAGCTGAATTTTAGGATAGAGCTCCTTGGCCTGCATTTCCAGGAGGGCAGCGGTCAATTCCTTGCCAACCACATTAGGAACCATGGTCTGTTCGGCCCCCCGGATAGTCAGCATAAAGACCGTTACCGCAATCAGTGATATAAACACCAGCAAGGCTATGGTGGCGGAAATAAAAAAGCGAAGATGGTTGCCCACATAGGTTTCGATTGCATCAAAATCGATATCGATATTAAATCGATTAAAAAGCCGCATCCTGTTAACCCCTTATTCCAGTCTGGAACCGATAAATTGTTTTGCGCCGTTCAGGAAAGAAGCCCAGTCCAGGACTTTCTTTGTGGCATACTGGAGACGCTGGACCGCAAGGAGGCCCTCCCCTGTTTGTACCAGTATACCCGCCTTTTTGTCTATGCCTGTTACAGTTCCAGGCTGTGAGGATTTTGAAAGCGAGAGATTGAGTTCCGTATCGGGCTTCATGATTGGAAATGCTTCTATAATATAGAGCACCTGGCCGGCATGATGGGTAGCGCAGAGGGGCCAGGGAGTGTAGGCCCGTATTTTTGCATCGATATCGAGTGCAGAGGCGGACCAGTCAATCCATCCATCATCCTTTGATATGATGGAACAGTAGGTTGCCTCCCCATCATTCTGTGGAATACCCTGCAGGGTCCCCTGTACAAAGCCCCGCAGGGCTGGCAGCAACAGTTCAGCCCCACGGCGGGCGGCCCACTGGCTTAAGGATTCGGTGGTTTCCCGGCCCGAAAGCTCTATCCGGTCCTGCATAAGGATATGCCCCGCATCCATTTCGAGGGCCAGGGTCTGAATCGTGATCCCCGTCTCCCGATCCCGGTTCAGAATAGCCGCAGGGATAGGAGTGGCGCCCCGGTATTTTGGCAGCAGGGACGGATGCACATTAAGGCCCCCCTTTGGAAAGAGGGCGAGGAATTTGGGGCCAAAAATCTTTCCGTATGCAAAGGACACAAGGATATCCGGTTTAAGCTCCTGGAGCTGCGAACGAACTGAGGCATCGAGTTTTTCAGGCTTTACTATTAAAAAGGGCTTATGCCCCTTTTCTCTCAGGGTATCCTGCAATTGGGCTGCCCGGGCTCCTACTTCAGTAGGCTCCAGACTTCCCTTGCGGCCCTTCCTGCTGTCGGGGTTAGTCAGTACCGCCACAAGCTCTATATCCCTCCCCGCAAACTCTTCTGCTGCAAGGGCTTCCAATGAAGGAACTGCGATGGCGGGACTGCCGGCAAAGACTATACGCATCGCTATGCCCGCATTTTTTTATCATAGAGGGTTAAGAGCCGATTCCGTTTTGGCTCCGAAAGCCGGTCTATAAAAAGCACCCCTTCCAGATGGTCGTATTCATGCTGAATAACCCGGGCAAGGAGACCCTCAGCATCCAACGTAAAGGGTCTGCCCCGTTCATTCCAGGCCTGAACGGTAACCTTTTCAGGCCGTGTCACATCCGCATACAGCCCCGGAATAGAAAGACAGCCCTCTTCATACTGGGAAATTTCGGGGGAGGTTCCAATAATGCTAGGATTGATGAACACCCGGGGGCTTTCTCCATCAATCTGAACCACAAAGATTCGTTGTAAAAGTCCTACCTGAGGACCTGCAAGCCCGATTCCCCTGCCCCGGTGCATGGTTTCAATCATTTCCTGAGCCAGGGCTTTTACCTGGGCGTCTATATCCTGAATCGGTAACGCCTTCTGGCGCAATACGTCATTGCCGAGTGTAATTATTTCCATATAACTATATTACTTAAAAACATCCAGGCCGACAAGGCGCAGGAGCAGACCGAGAGGCGGCTCCTAAGGCCGGCACAGGCTCACAGACCCAAGAGATCCGGTACGGACCTGCAGAATCCTTCAGGCTTGTGTTTACACGCAACCACCTAGGGTTCACTCAGAATGGTGATCCTGCGGTGCAGGGAAGCACCCGTTTCATCTACCAGGGTCAGGATATGGGCTCCCAGGCTGGGGCGGAGCTCAATCTGATGGATACCTCGGGTGGATCCAATATACAGGTCATCCAGGTGCCAGAAAATCACAGAAGCGGATCTTCGGTGTGTGGCGGTGCATACCAGCTGCCCCGGCCTGCCATCCAATTCTACAGGGATATAAATGGCACTGTTTGCTTCCGGGCTCACCAGGGCCATTTCATGAGATATGATACTTTTCTGTGTGTTTTGCAGGTCCGCCGCTGCCGGCGGCAAGCCCTGGTAGGTTAAATTCCAACGTTTGTAAAAGTATTCCTCCGCGGGGGGCAGGACAAATCGTTTTTCATACCGTACCTGCCCAGTATAGCCTGGTGTAAGTGTTACCCGATAGACACCATCCTCAGAAACCGGGACCGTCATACAGTAGTGACAGCTTTCCTTCCTCGGCGCCAGGCGGGGAATATAAACCAGGTTGGTATCTTTGCAGTTTGCACTAACCGGCAGGCCCGAGTGGGCACAAACCTCCACAGCGGTCAGATCAGCATCTGGTCTGGGAAACCAGCTTGTTTCAGGGAGGGCGGAAAAAAGTTCCCACATGACGGGAGCGGCTGTAAGGGACCCCTGCAGTTCGGCCCGTCCTTCCCCCGAAGCATTCCCAATCCAAACCCCTACGGTATATTCAGGGGTGGTGCCGATAGACCAGGCATCCCGAAAACCGAAACTGGTTCCAGTTTTCCAGGCGACCCTCCGGGAACTGGTAAAAAGCTCCCAGGCACCATCCTCACCTGGGCGGTTCACCAGAGAAAGGGCTTCCAGGGTCAGCCAGGCCGCACCGCGGGAAATGGGTGAAACAGCTGCCGAAGGGCCGGTCATTTTATGTAAAGGCTTTGTTCCAGGCTGATTCACATATGTGGCTGGAAAAAACTGCTGCTGTCTGTTTTCCTCCAGGGCCTGCCGCGCCAGGCCTGCATACACCGATGCGGCATCCCAGAGGCTCACCTCTGCACCGCCCAGAACCAGAGGAAGGCCGTATTCATCACCGGGACGAAAGAGGGTGGTAAAGCCAAGTTGTCTCAGGAGCCGTGCAAAACGGTCCACCCCAAACATACGAAGTTCCCTGACTGCAGGAATATTAAGCGAACGGGCCAGTGCCTGATCTGCCGGAATTGCTCCCAGATAGCTTTTATTAAAATTTTCCGGGTTGTAGCTCCCAATGCGGGTAGGTATGTCGCTGACCAGCTCGGTCGGGAGGAGTTCACCAGAGTCGAGCATTGCTGCATACAGAAAGGGTTTTAAAATACTGCCTGAACTTCTCGGAGCTCCAATAATGTCCACTGCACGGCCGTAGGCAACCCATTCGTCGTTTGCAAACACATTCCCCACATAGGCAAGGACATTGCCCGTCTTTGTTTCAAGGATAAGACAGGCGCCGTTCATCACCGCATTTCGGGAAAATTGATGGATATAACGCTCAAGTATTTCAGCAGCCCGGCGTTGTAATCCCCCATCCAAGGTACTGGTGATGAGCGGACTTCCAGTTTCTTTCACAGCCCGCACGAGGAGATGGGGAGCGAGCCGCGGCAGGTCCTTTGGCGGTCCTGGAAGGGGTTCCTGCAGGGCTAAAAAGTAGGTTTCCCGGTCCACATACTGTAACTGGTAGAGCCGTTTTAATAGACCATCCCGTTTTTCCTGTAAACGGGAACGGTTTGCCCCGGGGTGAACCAGTCCTGGATTATTCGGCAGGACCGCCAAAGTAGCGGCTTCAGCCCATGACAGATTTTGAGAACCATGGGCAAACCAGCGCCATGAAGCGGCTTCCAGGCCCACCACGTTTCCGCCAAAGGGAGCATGGGCGCTGTAGAGAGCCAGTATGTCTTTCTTTGAATAGGAACATTCCAGCCTGATAGCCAGGATTACTTCTATCAATTTTTCTAGAAAGGTGCGGTTCCGGTTTTCCCGAAATAGACGGACGGTCTGCATCGTAAGGGTAGATCCGCCTGAAATTATACGACCGCTGCGAACATTTTGAACCGCAGCGCGAAAAAGCGAGAAAGGGTCTACACCCGGATGCAGATAAAAGCGCCTGTCTTCATACACCTGGAGGGCTGTACTGAATTTTGTATTTACCGGTCCAGCAGCGGGCAAGCGCCATTGTCCATCGGAGGCAACCTGTGCCCCAAGAAGTTCCCCACGGCGATCATACAGGACCGGTGAATAGGGAACCTTAAAAAGGGGATCCGGAAGGGAAATAAAAAATATGAGAAGTATCGAAGCGATCGCCGCCCCGGTTAGGATATAAAAACCAGGGCGGTGATGTACTTTTATGATCATGGAATGAGGTTTTTTCTCCCGCTTGGGGTCTGATTTGTTTTTTCCAGCTGCCCCGATGGCTGATCCTTAATGCTTCGCCCGGGTTCTACGGCTCGAATACTTTCATCATACATGGCATAGGCCTGAATAGCGGGAATAAAATATAGGCCCCCATAGGTACGATTCACATGGAAACTGATGGTCTTACTCTCACCGGCTTTTAAATCCATATAAGAAAGTACCCGGTCATCCCGTATGTCCTGGTAACGGATGGGATTTATGGTTTGCTCAATATCCGCATCAGAGACCCTTGCAAGCCGATAGTTCATCAGTTCCCAGGCTGCAGGCAGCGGATGCACCAGCGCAAGCTCCTGAAGATCCCGACCGGTGGTATTTCTGAGGGTAACCGATACTTCCATATCAGATCCGAGAGGCAGCAGCGAAGGATCGATAAACTTTCCTTCCAGGGTTTTATAGGACACCGAAAGTGAAAGCCCCTGCCTTATAACCGGTTCAAGACCTTCTTCGGGAACACCCCGGGCAACAAGTCGGACATACATATTCTGTTTAGATGTATTTTTTACTTCCAGGGGGCCAGATTCGGAGGCATTGGTTGCAAGGACAAGGGTCTCCAGGGGAGTTTTGAAACTGCGACTTCGGCTTATTCCCTGGAACGAACACTCTACCGACATGCTTTCGGTACTGCTTGTTTTTCCCACCAGGGGCAGCAGGGCTATTAAACCGTAGGCGGTCTCCTGGGTAGAAAGCCAATCTTTGGATGAAAGGGTTTCTGCAATTTCATTGAGTAAATTAGAGGCCCGGCCATAATCCTCAGTAATCACCAGACTCTCCAGAATCATCGCCTTGTCCCGGAAAGTAGAACCATAGGTGCCCGACAAATCCCGATACCTTGGTACGTCGAGGTTCAGATTACGGGTCATATTCCGTGCAATATCACGCTGGCCCGCATACCAGTAGGCTGCAGCCAGGCGCCAGACAACGGGATCACGGAGATTAACACTTTCCTTAAGGCGGTTCATAGAACCCAGATCGCTCTGGCCAGCAAGGGCAAGGGTATAAAGCCGATAGGCCTGTTCCAACTGCTGGTTATAATCTGCACTAGACCATCCTATGGCCTTTTTCCTTTGATAGGCCGCCCATTTTTGCAGCACATAATCAGGGACCTGGTAACCCGCGCGGCGGGCTTCTACCAGGAAATGCCCCGCATAGTTGGTACCCCACTCATTAGCCTGGCCTTCTCCAGGCCAATAGGAGAATCCGCCGTCGGGGGTCTGGAAGGTCTCTATTCGTTCAATTCCGGCAATTACATTGCTCCGGATTTCAGCCTGCTTCTGGCTGTCCAAGGATAATACCTGATCCAGATAGAGCTGGGGAAATACGGAACTGGTGGTCTGTTCGATGCAACCATGGGGATATTGAATGAGGAAAGAGAGTCGATCATTCAGATTGATGGGCGGAATCCGGGATAGTTCCAGATTCACCAGATTAGTGCCGGCCATTCCCGGGAGCTTAATTACCTCTTTCCAGGATTCTCCACTTTTGAGCATTTTTGTCCAGGTCTGTGTAACCGGCATGGCGGTAGAGCGGACCATGAGATCCACCTGATGACTTGCAAGAGGCAGCCCCGCTGCTTCTGCGGTAATGGTACAAGAGAGGGCTCCCGGGACTTCGCCCGCAGCAAGCTGAAAATACACCACCGAATCACTTGAACCCGTCAGGCTTATCTTCTGTTCCGCTTCACCCTTGAGCGCTCCGTTTCCATTTACTTTACATCGAACCGTGACTGGGATCGTACCAGCGGTATAATTAAAGACCGACACAGGTATACCGATTTCATCCCCGGGGGAAAGGAAACGGGGCAGGGTTCCCAGCACCATCAGATCTCCCTTAACTGGAACCGATCGTTCCGTAACGCCGTAGGCACCATTATTGCCAGCCACGACCATAATCCTCAGGGCACCTACATACTGGGGAATATCAAAGGTCTCAGTCCGGCTTTCTCCGGCTTTTAAGGTTACGGGACCAAAATACTGCACCACCGGTTTAAAGCGCTGCACTTTCCTGTTACCACTTCCGAAACCATCATCACCACCACCGATGGCCAGCAGGGTCTGGAGCGTCCCCGAATAGGCGCCAATTACCGCATCATAGAGGTCCCAGGATTGCAGCAGCGATGCTTCCTTTTTATAAAAGACCGATCGGGGATCGGGCATAGCATAGCGGGTTAACCCAAGCAGCCCCTCATCGACTACAACCGCTGTATAGGTCATGGGCCGTCCATTGGTTTCTTTTACGGTAAATGAAACCCTGCTCATGGGTTTCCAGGTATCGTCGGAACTAATCTGAGGTTTTAGCGCCGTATCCGGATCTTCCACCAGGAGAGGCAGCACTCCGTACAATCGGATGGGAAGATCGTTCATGGTCTGCAGATGTTCCTGAAGCAGTGTTACATGGAGGTACACGTTCGGCGCCATATAGGATTCAGCGGAAAGTTCATAGGTAGTGGTATCCTTGGAACAACGAATCAGATCCTGTTTTATGATCTTCCCACCCTTTTCCAGTACGAGGAGAGCGGAAGCCCTTTCGTTAGAGGGGAAGCTCACTTTAATTTTGTCCCCCACCTTGTAAGCAGGTTTATCACCCGTAAGGGTCAGCATCGCTGCGGCCCCCTGACCATCAGCCTGAGCCCTGCCCGCCCAGCCTGGCCAATCTATATAGACAACCTTTGCAGAGCCATGACCGCCCCGGGTATCCTGGACAGAAATGAGGTAGCGCCCCCACTCAGGATACTTAACCATGAATTTCCAGGTTCCCCTGCCGCCTGAAATGGTCACATCATTCGTTACCAAGGGAAGCCTGGACAAGGCTTCCTGGAAGCTTGCGGGCTCCTCAGCCCCCTTTTCCCACCACCAGCGCCATTGCAGTTTGTACACCGAACAACGGAGGGTAACCCGATCTTTTACAAGATTCCCATCCTTATCTAAGAGGACAATATCTACAGGATGTTCCGTATCGGTCAAAAGCATACCCCGATTTACATCACCCTTGGGGAGTTTTATACCCACATAACGGCTATAGGGTGAAAAATCAAAGCTGAACTGTTCGGATGAAAAAACGCCGGAAGGTTCAAATACCCGGGTCATAAACTGAGCTTGAAGCAGTCCGGGCACAGACTCTCCGGGGGAAAGATTAACCATGAAATTAGTACCGCCAAAGCGGTCGAGTTTTCCCTTAAACAGTATCTGCCGTTCAAAAGAAACCGTACGGCTTGGATCTCTGAATATATAATCCGAATAGGTAGCAAAATTCTTCCCCGAGTCGGCAAAAACTACCGATACATCTGCATCCAGATTCGGCGCAGGGGCCCCATGCAGCCAGGCCGCATTCAGGGTATACCTGGTCGGCCTGGTATCCAGAATGGTTTCATTCCCCGTATCCAGGGTCATCTTAAGCCGATTTGGCATCACCATTTCTATTTTAAGGGGCTTTGTAAAGGTAGCCCCCCCAACCTTTACCCTGCTGATCCAGGTACCGGTTGGTGCATCCTCATTGGTAGCTGTTTGAATTGGATAAAACCCGTTCACTGAACGGGTAAAGGTCTGGCTGGTAACAATTCTGCCAAGGGGGTCCTCCAGTTCAAATATCACAGGATGATTTGCCGGCAATATCTGGTTTGGATCATGCAGCAGGAAAGTAAGATAGATGGGGTCCCCCGGCCGCCATACACCCCGTTCTCCGTAAATAAATCCCTTAATGCCCGCTGCGGGGGAATCCCCCGATATATCAAAATGACTTACGGCGAGGGCGTTTCCGGGCTCCAGTTTCAGATACCCCCTGCCAGCAGATCCTTCAGCAACAAGGAAGGCCGGCTCCTGGGTAGTTTTTACTATCAGCATACCATCAGGCCCGGTAACACCCTTTGCTAATTCTCTATTCTGGAAATTGATAAGCCGCAGGGTAGTTCCTGGAACAGGCTTGGTGGTTCTCAGATCGTTCGCCACCAATAGCCATGAACCATCGATACCTTTTTTGGCCATGAGGCCCATGTTGGATACCAGTACGTTCCGGCCAATGGTAATATTATGGTCGTAAAAGGTCATATAAAAGGCAGGATGACAGGGATCTTTCCGGTACCGATAATAGTTTGACCGGTCTTCCCACCCCCCTTCCCAATAATCCCAATAACTGGATTCGCCATCATCATTTTTAGAAAGTTCCGGAAGTTTGTCATCCGGGAATTTAAGGTTGGAGAAATCCCCATGACCGGCAGAACATTCATAACGTATATGCTGTTTTCGGAAGGTAACACGAAGCCGGAACATTTCCCCGGGATAGGCCTTTGCTAATTCGCTCAGGTCCAGCCCATGCCGGACCCATTTATTCTTGTCTTCACTGTTCCAGGTAAGATCAAGATTTTTCGTCCATACCGGTTCACCAACCCGGCGCAGCTCCCGGTCTCCATCCAGCTGGTTTACCTGAAGGAACTGCACCATATTGGCAGCGTGTATTTTATAGGCTTCGATGATAAGGCCCGCCAGATTTTTTGTCTCCACAATCACGGTAGATCCCTGGTCTGTGGGTAATATGGTTCCCTTTCCGACAAAGCGAACCTCCGGGAGGTCCCATCTAGCCCCAACACTATAGGCAACCGGACTTGCAAGGGGACGGCCAGATTCATCGGTCAGGTCACGAATTTTCAACTCAGTCCCCGCCGGCAGTTCTTCTGTTCCATAAACCCGGGCAATGTTCCCTTCTATAGAGTAACGTAGCTTTTGATCGGATTTGCTAGAAACAAGCGTTACATAACTGCGCAGGTCCTGGCCCTTTTTGATAGGCTGGGAAAATACTATTTCCCAACCTGTTTTTGTATTTTCAAGCGGACGAATATCCAGCACTTCAAAGCGATCTATCGGGGAAATAGTAATAGTTTTACTCCCCTGTACGGGGGCACCAATCGCTTTCCCGTTCCATGCAAGCCGGACCTGAATAGGCTTATCTGATCTTTTAACAGCCTTAAAGGTAAAATGATGCTCCCCATCCCTATGATCCCAGCGTATGTCAGAGAGGCCTGAAAAACTCAGGGTATGTTCAATGTTACGCTGATTTTCACCCCTGTCGGTAAGGATGGTGCCGGAAACATGGGCAAGACCATCGCTTGTAACCTTAAGGGGATCCAGACTGACCTGGTAGGCACTTAAATCTGTTTCGAACTGAAACTGAAACGCTGCGGATGTGCTATTCCAGGGTAGTTTCTCTGGATAAACCGTGACCGTATATCGTTTGCCCCCTGGCAAAATATGCTGTGGTGAAAACAGGATAGTATGCTCGTCCTGCCAGGACAGGGTGCCATCTACTGAGGGTTCTATGTGTATGGCATCAGCAGGGATCGCCTTACCGGTATCAAAGCTGGCAACAAATACGATCCGCAGGGGATCTGTGCGTCCAATGGTAGGGCCTGAAAGGGCTGACACCACATGAGGATCTGGACCGGGAAGCCTGGCAGTGCTGGAGGTGCAGCCAGTGATGAGGGCTGCGACCACCAAAATAACCAATAAATGAGAGGGATCGATGGGAAATGACCTGCGCATGATTACTCCTGCAATAATCATATCACGGGGCTTTAATTGATATCAAACGTTTTTTATAGATTTGTAAAAGTTCGGTAGCAGTTCCGTCCCGCAGCCTTTGCCTGATAGAGGGCCTTATCAGCCTGTTCCACAAGGTTTGCAGGGTCCTGTCCTGGCTCTGGAATGGTTGTGCATCCTCCAATGCTGGCGGTGAGGATGGGGATAACAAAAGAGGCTTCATGGGGTATTTGCAGGTCCCGTATACGCGTCAGGATTCCCTCTGCTATCTTTTCTGCCCCCGCAGCATCCGTGTGAGGAAGCAGGATAATAAATTCTTCGCCGCCATAACGGGCTACAAAATCGGTGGCCCGGTTTGCCTGCTCCGAAAGCACCTGGGCAATTGTTTTAAGTACCTCATCGCCCTTAAGGTGTCCATAATGGTCGTTATAATTTTTAAAACAGTCGATATCAAGCATGAGAACAGAAAGAGGGGCCCTATCCCGGCTGGACTCCGCTAAGATACGGGGCATCAGTTCATCAAGATGACGCCTATTGGATATGCCCGTAAGGCCATCTTTCATGGAAAGCGCATCAAGCCTGCTGTTCGCTGCTTCCAGTTCCTGCTTAAGGCGCTGCAGTTCCTGGACCTGTTGTTCCAATTTTTTACGTCCCCGCAATAGGGCAATCGCGTATCCGATGGTTAAGATGACAAAGCCATAGAACAGAAAGGCCCAAATACTTAACCAGGGGGGAGAAGCCACAGTGATCGGGAAACTGAGGGCATGATCGTTCCAGACCCCTTCGCTATTGGCGACCCTCACCTTAAGAATATAGGAACCACCGGGCAGATTGGTGTAAAAGGCTCCATGATCCGAGGAAGGAATAGACCAGTCCCTATCAAAGCCTTCCAATTTATAGGAAAACATATTACGATTTGGTTCCTGAAAGTCGCTGGCTGCAAAGGAAAAACTGACATTGTTCTGATCATAGGGAAGCTTCAGCGACTTGATATAAGGCGGTGTTGGATAGTTATAGTCCGCCCAGAGGCTTTTGCCGTTTATACTGATATCAGAAATCAAGAGTTCCGGTGGGGTTTTTGCTTTTACTACCATATCCGGGTTTATTTCATAGAGGGTATTCTGGCCCCCAAAAAAGAGGTGTCCATCCCTGGTTCTATAGGATCCGGTGTGGAATTCCTTATCCTTTAGTTCATTGAACAGGGCGAAGCCCCGGAATGCAAACCCCTGCTTATCGATATATCCGATTCCGGTGGCTGTTCCAATCCACAGGCTACCCCCATTATCTTCTATAATAGAGCGAACCGTATTATGGGGTATTCCATCTTTTTTGGTAATATGAACGAATTGGTCCTTCTCGGAGTCGTAGCGGCATAAACCACCCCCGACGGTTCCGAACCACATGGTTCCCTGGGAGTCCCGATAAATATGCCGGATTGTATTTGAAGAAATGCCCTGTAGATTATTGCGGTCATATCGATATCGGATAAACTGTCCACCCTGATACCGGTCCAGTCCATTATTGTAGCCCACCCAGAGGTTGCCTGCACTGTCATATCCCAGGGCATAGACAAGGCCATTCTGTGGAAAGCGGGTATCCTTTTCATCGGGCGGAAAATGAGTAAAGGTTCCCGATTGAATATCGAGAAGATCCAGTCCCTTTGTATAGGTTCCGACCCAGAGCGTGTAGCCCGGGCCTTCCTGTAATGCATAGATCACCGTATCTGAAATACTGAGAGGATTCTCTGGCTCCGGGAGATAGCTTACAAAGCCATCGATCTCAGGCTTATAGCGGGCAAGTCCTTCGTTGGTTGCAACCCACAGTACGCCCCTGCTGTCCTGATACAGGGCGTTTACAATATCGTTGGGCAGGCTATGCTTCTGTTTTGGATCATGACGATAGTGGGTAAACGAACCGGTGGAACGATCCAGCACATTAAGCCCGCTCCCATACACACCGATCCAGAGTCTGCCCTGCTGGTCCTCTAAAATTGATGTAACCTTCCCAGGTGAAAGCCCTCGAGGGTTTTCAGGATTGGAAATATAGGCCTTATACCGCTTTTCCGTGGGTTCTGAACGGGCGATTCCTCCCCCATTGGTTCCAATCCACAGAACACGGTTTTTATCAAGAAAGCAGGAATAGGCCACATCGTTCGGAATGGAACCGGTACCATCGGAGGTTTTCATGCGTTCAATCTGGCCACTGCTTTTTGAATAGATAAACAGTCCACCGCCCCAGGTCCCCCCATAGACCAGGTCCGGATCCTGGGCATTCACAAAATAAAGCCGGTCATCGGTAAAGCGGATGGTCTTAAAACGGAAGTGAACCGGGTCTTCCAGTACCGAAATCCCGCCGTACCATGTGGCAAACCAGAGCCTGCCCTCAGGATCCTCCGAAATAGACATGACATAGGGGCTGGGTAACCCATCCTCCTTTGTCTTATCAGCACCGATGGCGGTAAAGGAATCGGTCACATCGTTATATAAAAACAACCCATTTCCGCTGGTAGCAACCCAGAACCGGCCCTGATGGTCTACATGCAGATCCCGGATCATCACCTGGGGAATCCCCTGAGGGCTCCCGTAATGAATAAAGGTCCCGGTCTTTTCATCGAAACGGTCCAGGCCCTGGGCGGTTCCCACCCAAAGGCGCCCTGTCTTATCCCGAGCTATGGAAACTACCAGGTTATCCCGCAGGCTATCTGGTTTTGAGCTGTCATATTGATAACTTGTGATCCGGTTGGTGCTCAATTCCAGCCGATTCAGGCCCCCATAGGTCCCAATCCAGAGCAGATCCCTATCTAAAAACAGGGTCTGCACCTGGTTATGACTGAGAACATTTTCGACAAAGGGTTCATTCTCATAGAGTTTAAAGGAATAGCCATCATAACGGACCAGTCCTGCCTGGGTACCAAACCAGAGAAAGCCCCGGGTGTCCTGAACAATAGCGGAGATACTTGAGTTCGGAAGTCCATCCCGCATGCCCAGGGTCGTAAAAAATGGACGATCAAGGGCAAACAATGGAACAGCAAAGGTTAAAAAAAGTGCAAATTCTACAATATAGTTCTTCCGCATAGGACTATTCTAACGCATGGCCAGGGAAAGTTCCATAAAAATCAGCATATCCCACCCTTGACAAGTACTGTAAAAGGTGCATAATGCATAGTGATATCATTATGATATCACTATGCATAACGGAGGCATACTATGACCCAGGAATATGAAGAAATCGAAGCGCCCCATTCACATGGAATGGCAGTACTTATCGGGAACAGCCTTATCATTCTGGCAGCGGTTGTGGTTTTTATCCTTTCCGCAATTCAGCTGGATCGGGTGGTTACAATCCAGACAATCGTGATAATGAGCCTTTCAGGGCTTATAGGCTTTATCCTCTGCCCAATTCTGTACGCGGGACTTAAGGTTCTAAAACCGAATGAGGCCCTGGTCCTTACCCTCTTTGGAAAATACTATGGAACCCTTAAGGGACCTGGATTCTTCTTTGTTAACCCCTTTGTGGCCGCAGCGGCTCCCAGTAATCAGGAACCTACTACAGGCTCAGTAGGCGGGGACAAACAATCATCAAAATTCGGCCAACTTACCCTTACATCCCGGGAATCCCGGCAGGCGAATAAGGTTATTTCCCTTAAGGTGCTGACCCTTAATAATGAAAAACAGAAAATAAATGATGCCCTGGGAAATCCCATCATCATCGGCATCGTGGTGGTCTGGAAGGTAATAAATACCGCTAAAGCTGTTTTTAATGTGGACAATTATACAGAGTTTCTTTCTATTCAATGTGATTCGGCCCTGCGCAACATTGTACGACTCTACCCCTATGATTCAAGTGATGAGGAGAATGAAAAGTCCCTCCGCGGAAGCAGTCAGGAAATTGCGGATCGGTTAAAGGAAGAAATACAATCAAAGGTTACCATTGCGGGGCTTGAAATTCTGGAAGCCCGGATTACCCATCTATCCTATGCTCCAGAAATCGCTACCGCCATGCTTCAGAAACAGCAGGCCACTGCGGTGGTCGCCGCCCGGCAGCTTATTGTAGAAGGAGCGGTTGGCATGGTTGAAATGGCCCTTGAAAAACTGAGCGCCAACAACATTGTAGACCTGGACGAAGAGCGAAAGGCTGCCATGGTAAGCAACCTCCTGGTAGTGCTCTGCGGCAATAAGGATGTACAACCAGTGGTTAACTCAGGCACCATATATTAGTGATTCAAATGGATGATAAAGAAACCGGCAGCGACAAGAAAAAACAGATAATCCTGAGAATCTCTCCCAAGCTCTGGAACGAACTGGCTGCCTGGGCCGAAGACGATTTCCGATCTATTAACGGACAGATAGAGTATTTATTAACCGAATGTGTCCGGGAACGAAGGAAGAAAAGCCTTGATAAAAATGAGAATGGGGCGCCCCAGAGTTAGCCCCTTTATCATTTGAGGTTTTTGCAAAAGTCTGTTACTTTTGCAAAAACCTCTTGCAGTATTTTTACATTAACGTGATAAATATTTACATAGTATAAAATCGTAAAAATACTGCATGTACATCTAAGGTTGCTCTTTCAAAACTCTCTGAGTTTTGAAAGAGCCTCATTTATTTATAGTTTTTATTTGTATATTTCAGTATTTTTAACCATAAGGACGCCGTTGGGTCCGAAAACCGTTATAAGAACGGATAAATAACGCCAGAGAGGAGTAATCATGGCAATCATCGAACTAAAGGACGTAAAGAAAACCTATCCACTGGGCAAGGTGCAGGTGGAGGCTGTAAAGGGTGTTTCATTCTGCATTGAACGGGGAGATTTTATCTCCATCGCAGGACCATCCGGATCTGGTAAAACCACTATTCTAAACATGATCGGGCTTATCGATACCCCTACATCCGGAGAGGTGTATATAGAGGGGCAGCCAATTTCCGGCTTGAATGACCGGCAGCTTACCACTCTACGGCATGACACCATCGGCTTTATTTTCCAATCCTTTAACCTCATCCCAGTACTTAACGTCTATGAGAACATAGAATTCCCCCTGCTGCTTGGCAAAAGTGCCATGAATAAGCAGGAACGGGACGACTGGATAAGGTACCTTATTAACGAAGTGGGACTTTCCGACTGGATCCGCCATAAACCGAACGAACTCTCCGGCGGGCAGCGTCAGCGGGTAGCCATTGCACGAGCTCTGGTCACAAAACCCAAGATTGTTCTTGCCGATGAGCCCACCGCAAACCTGGATTCCACTACTGGTGAACAAATCATCGAGCTTATGAAGAAAATCAACCGCGAACTGGACACCACCTTCATATTCTCTACCCATGATATCAAGATTGTTGATATTGCAGATCATGTTATCCGGCTCCGGGACGGGCTTGTCACAGAAAATTACCGCAAAGATAAAACCCCCGCCTGTGGAGAGCCCGCTGCTGCTGAAACACGGAGTTAAATCATGCCAGTTATCATACGAATAGCCTTCCGCAATATCTGGGAACACCGGTCAAAGAGTATTATTATCGGTTCCTTTATTGCACTGGGCGTGATTATCCTGCTTATCGGGAATTCTCTGCTGGATTCATCCAAACGGGGAGTTCAGAAAGCATTTATAGAAAACTTCACCGGCGATGTGATGATCTACGGTCCCTCTTCTACCGCGGTATCCGTCTTTGGGGAAGGTGGTGACCAGACTGGAGAAATACCGGTTATCCCCGACTTTGACCGGGTCCAGACCCATGTGACAAGCTTGTCAGATGTAAAAGCCTCAGCCAGTATGTCCGTAGCCTACGGCCTCATGACCCTTGATGCGGCAGAAGAAATTCAGGATGCGGTCAATTCAGATGAACAGCAAAACGGGCCGCCCATAACCATCATTTTCGGGGTAGAAGGGGACAAATATTTTTCCATGTTCCCATCCATAGAGCTGGAAGAAGGCTCATACCTTAAGCCGGGAGAACCGGGTATCATGGTAACCCGGGGACAGCTAGAAAAGCTGCAAAAGCGTTTTAAGAAAGAACTTCATGTGGGAGACAAGGTCCTTATTACCGGTTTCGGCATCCAGAACTTTAAAATTCGCGAATTACCTATAGTCGGTATTTACAAACGCAGCCTATCCAGCAGCCTGCCTGACTTTATGTCCTTTACCGATATAGATAGTGCCCGGGTGCTGGGGGGCCTTACGGTGGGAGCCAATGAGGCAGCCCAGATTTCCGATGCCCAAAAAGGACTCCTTTCTGTAGAAAACACCGAAGACCTTTTTGGCGATGATATGGTGGACACGGTACAAACCAGTACGGTAAACCTGGATAGAATAGCACAGAGCCTTTCCAGCTCCGCCGAACGGGAACGGCTGAACCAGGCCGATACGGGTGCCTGGCACTTTATCCTGATACGGCTGAATCATCCCACTCTGGCACCCCTCTTTATACAGGATTTGAATCGATGGTTTCAGAGCGAAGGGATAGATGCCCATGCGACAAACTGGCAGGGGGCAGCCGGGACCTACGGTAAATTTTCTGACATCGTTCGCATTGTGTTTATCATAGCCATCCTCCTCGTATCGGTAGTGGCGGTCATCATCATGATGAATACCCTGGTCATCTCCGTCATTGAGCGGACCAGCGAAATCGGCACCATGCGGGCCCTGGGGGCACAACGAAAGACGATACGGCAGCTCTTTTTAGCGGAAACCCTGTCACTGACGGTGGTCTTTGGCTTTATCGGGGCAGTTCTTTCCATGATAATCGTACTTATCCTGAACAGCCTCCACATCAGTGCGGGGGATAACGGCCTCCTGGTGATGCTTTTTGGGGGAGATGTGCTCCACCTGAGCCCTGCACCGGCTTCCTTTGTTTCATCGGTGCTGCTGGTATTCATTGTAGGGTACCTGGCCCATCTGTATCCGGTATCTCTGGCACTGAAGATACAGCCGGTAAAAGCTATCCAGGTAGATTAGGAGCAAACCATGAGCAGTTTAATATCCATGGCCTTTAGAAACTTAAGCCGCCAGAAACGGCGGAGCTTTCTCCTGGGCGGGGCCATCGCCTTTGGTATCATGATCGTAACCATCATCAGCAGCCTCGCAGGGGGCCTCATGGGTAACGTGGCCGCCAACATCGCCCACCTTTTTGCGGGACATGTCTTTATCGAGGGGGTAGAAAAATCCCCCAGCGGTAAAAATCTGGAGATCATCCGGAATGACATGGTAATTAACGATACCATCCAGGCTGCGGGGCTTTCGGATGCCTATATCCAGAAACGGTCCGGTGCGGCGGTCACCCTCATATTTGAAGGTAAGAAAACCCAACAATCCATCATTGGGGTCGATTTTGATAAAGAACGGCTCCTGCGGGAACGGGTCAGCTTTATAAAGGGCGGCTTTGACCAGGCAACAGCACCGAATTCCCTCTTTGTAAGCGAACAGGTAGCAAAAAAGCTTAAGGTCGATGTTGGGGACCGGCTGCTGGCCCAGACTAAAACCGTGACAGGCCAGTTCAATGTGGGAGAATTCCGTGTTGCAGGCATCATGCCCAGCATGGGGCTCTTTGACCAGATGCTGGCCTATACTCCCAAAGCGTACCTTAACAGCCTCATAGGCCTCGGTCTAGAGGATTACCAGATGCTGGGAATCATGCTGCCGGACCTGACACAGGCAGAAAAAGTGGCTGAAAACGTAAAAACAGCCCTCAAAGCCCGGGCCCAGGTCTTTGAACTGCCCCCAGGGACCCTTATCAATGTCAGTAACCCTGCCCAATCCCGGTACCAGAAACTGGCCCAGCTGGCACGAAAGGAAACCTGGGAGGGCACCAAATACCGGGTCTATACCATCAATGATACCATCTCCCAGATCGAACAGGTGGTTCAGATTCTTAACACGGTCAGTACGGTTATTCTGGTGGTCCTCTTCCTGATCATCCTTGTGGGTATTCTCAATACCTTCAGGATCATCATCTACGAGCGAACTAAAGAAATCGGTACCATGCGGGCCCTGGGTTTACAGCGCCCCGAGGTACGGAACCTCTTTATACTGGAAGCGACCTTCCTTGCCATAGGAGGGGTCATTGCGGGCTTTGCAGCAGCGGGGATTGTCATGCTCCTCCTGTCGTTCATCAACTTTGGGACCGGAACCTTCTTCGCCCTCTTTATGAAGAACGGACACCTGTCCTTCGTTCCCCAGCTATCCCAGTCAAGCTTCCATGTAATTCTTGTGGTACTGCTGACCATGCTGGCGGCGTACCTGCCCGCCCGGAGGGCTGCAAAACTTGAACCCGCAGATGCCCTGCGAACCAGCAAATAGTACCCATGGGTCTTCGCATGGAAGACTATGGAACATATAGATAGAGCCCCATCGCGAGCTCTTTAGAGTGCAGTGTTTACTGCAGAAGAGAGGAGTACATTATGGACTATATTGAAAAAGATATATCGGCGGACTCTGGCAATCAGCACAGAGGCTCAGCCCGTACATTTCTTAACCTGATAAACGCCCTGGCCGTGGCAGGCCTCATGTTTGCCATTCCCAGCCCCAGGGCTGCAGCCCAAACCCAGCCGGATGTAAAGGCTATCATAACTAAACTGGATACTATGAACGATTTTTCCGGTCTGGACTTTACCGGGGTCTTTACCATTGTGTCAGAGAAACCGGGCGAAAAAGCTGCCCTGACCCAGATCCGGATGTTCCGCCGGGATTCTAAGGACCAGTTCACCCTCCTAATCCAGCAGCCCGAAGCCAGCAAAGGCCAGGGCTACCTGAAAGAAGGGGACAACGTCTGGTTTTACGACCCATCGAGCCGTAAGTTCACCCATTCGAGCCTTAAGGAAAACCTGAATAACTCGGAGGCAAAAAACTCTGACTTCAGCCGACGCAGCATCCTGGATGATTACGATATCAGCGGCACCGAAGAGGGAACCCTGGGTAAATACCCCATCTGGATTATCAGTCTGAAGGCAAAAACTGATAAGGTTTCCTACGACATCAGCAAACTCTTTGTCCGCAAGGATAATAACCTCCTGCTGAAACAGGAAGATTATTCGGTCTCGGGCAAAAAAATGCGGACCACCCTATACCCAAAATATGCGGACCTGGGGAATGGCAAAATGTTCCCCTCCCAGATGCTTATTGTGGATGAACTGAATCCCGGCGAAAAGAGCCAGATTACCATGACCGAGCTTTCCACAAACAAACTTCCTGACAAGGTCTTTACCAAGGCCTTCCTGGAACAGGTTAACTAAGGAGGGCTAGATTGATGAACACCTCCCGTCATTGTTACCGGCCCACAGCCCGATCCCTGCCGCTGGGTCTCGCAGGTTTCCTGGCCCTCATCCTCATTCTGGGGCCTGCCGCCGGGCCCGGCTTCCTCTCTGCCCAGACCATCAATACCGATGAAGAGGCCCTCTTCGGTGAAGAAGCCCCGGACACCCTGGCCCCGGGCCCGGCCGACGGTACCGGGGCCGGTGCTACCGCCACTGCCGGTGCTACCGCCACCGCCGGCGCCGCCGATGCGGCCGGTGGAATCTCCGCCGTTCCCGTTACCCCCTCCGGCACCAGCGCCACCGCCTCCTTCCTGAAACGGGATCAGGTCCGCATCGGCGGCAGCTTCACCGGGAAACTCGGCACCAGCTTTATCTGGACTAACCCCTGGGAGGGCAACCACGATGTGGCCAAGCCTGATGAATCCAGCCTGAGCCCCACCATTGCATCGACCCTCTTTTTCGATGCCCGGCCCGATGAGGACCTGAAGTTCTACGGCAGCGTAAAAACCGCCTGGCCCTTCACCAGCTCCTATACATTTCTGACCTGCACATCCCAGAACCTTTCCGCCATCAACCTGCAGATCTTTGAACTCTTTACAGACTTTACCTGGAATGATGGGGCCTATTTCCGGTTCGGGAAGCATACGGTGAAGTGGGGGGTGGGCTATTTCTTCAGCCCCGCAGATGTACTGAACCTTACCCCCATCGATGTGACGGATCCCACAGCCCAACGGGAGGGACCCATCAGCCTCAGAGCCCTGGTACCTATCCCTGGCACCCAGAACAACCTCTGGGGATATCTGCTCCTTCCGGGAGCCCTGCCGGCAGATACCAACAGCGGCTCCGGCACCACCAGCACAGGTTCCTTTAAACCAGAGGACCTGGGTTATGCGGGCAAGGCGGAGTTCCTCATTGGAAACTTTGAAGTGGGTTTCGGGGGCTTTTACCAGCAGGACAGGGCCCCCCGCCTCATGGCCACTGCCACGGGCTCTTTAGGCCGCTTTGACCTTTTCGGAGAGGCGGTTGCAAGCTGGGGCAATGACCAGACCTATGTAACGAACATATCAACCTACAGCACCGAAACACGGGACGGGGTCTGGTATTTACAGGGTACCGCGGGCTTCCTCTACACCGCCCGGG
>JAAYUZ010000175.1 GCA_012517385.1 Treponema sp.
ATCATGGTAAAACCTTCCGCAGGGCAAGGATGGTTTCACCGATGAGAGCGTCCAGTTCCATCCCGAGCATGGCGGCCCCCTTTTCTATAACCTGGCGGTTCACCCCGGCCGCAAAGGCTGCGGTCTTCCATTTCTTTTTTACTGAAGAAACCTCCAGATCCTGTACGCTTTTTGAAGGTCGAACCAGGGCGCAGGCCTGGATAAAGCCCGTTAGTTCATCCACCGCAAAGAGGGTTTTTTCCAGGGCCGACCGGGGTTCCACATCGGAACAGATACCCCAGCCATGGCTCACCACCGCGCGAATGTAGGATTCGGGCCATCCAGCGTCCTCCAGAATCTTCTTTGCCATGCTGCAATGCTGGTCCGGATACTGCTGGTAATCTATATCATGCACAAGGCCGATAATGCCCCATTGGTCGGGGTCTTCGCCGGCCTTTTCAGCAAAGTGACGCATGGCGGCTTCTACTGCAAGGGCATGGCGCCAGAGGCCCTCATCGGTATTGTAGCGCCGCCACAGTTGTTCCGCAGTTTCCCTGGTTGGAATCATGATACACTCCATTTAGACATTGAATTTAAAGAACATTACATCCCCATCCTGGACCACATATTCTTTGCCTTCGATGCGATATTTACCTGCTTCCTTAATCTTTGCTTCTGATCCGTAGGTAAGGAGATCCTCGTAGGAATATACTTCCGCCTTGATAAAGCCCTTCTCAAAATCGGTGTGGATGACCCCCGCCGCCTTAGGGGCGGTGTCCCCCGCATGTATTGTCCAGGCACGGCACTCATCTTCGCCGGCGGTAAAGAAGGTTCTGAGACCTAAGAGCCGGTATGCCGCATGAATGAGCGAAGACAGTCCCGATTCTTCCAGACCAAGCTCGGAGAGGAACGCAAGCCGCTCCTCTTCACTTTCCAGGTCCGCCAGTTCCGCTTCGAACTTTCCGCAGATCACCACCGCTTCAGAGTTTTCTGCCGCAGCCCTGGCCTTGACCATATCGACAAAGGGGTTTCCGTTACGCATGCCCTCTTCATCAACATTACAGACATACAGCTGGGGCTTCATGGTGATGAGGTGGCTGTCCCAGAGGGCAGCCCGTTCATCATCACTTAAGGGGACCGACCGGGCCGGCTTACCCTGCTCCAGGGCTGGCTGCACCTTGTCCAGGGCGGCGATGAGGAGTTCCGCCTGTTTCTGCTGGTCCTTAGCTTGCACTTTAAGGGCCCGAACCGCCTTATCCCGCCGCTTAGCCACCGTTTCCAGGTCCGCCAGAGCAAGCTCCACATTGATAGTCTCCATGTCCGATTCGGGATCTACCTTGTTTGATACGTGGATAATATCGGGATTTTCGAAACAGCGAACCACCTGGGCTATGACGCCCACCTCGCGGATGTGAGACAGGAACTGGTTACCAAGGCCCTCCCCCTGAGACGCCCCTTTCACAAGACCCGCAATATCAACAAACTCAACCGATGCAGGCACGACCCGTTTGGGCTTAAATATATCAGCCAGCTTCCTGAGCCGCTTATCCGGCACATCTACAATACCCACATTGGGATTGATGGTACAAAAGGGATAGTTCGCCGCTTCCGCAGGAGCCGAGGTTAACGCTGAAAAAATAGTGGACTTACCCACATTAGGAAGCCCCACAATACCACAGTTTAATGCCATGTCCCCATTGTACGGATAGGGCCAGCATGGGTCAACCGGGGGATAGGGACGTTCTGGATCGGGCATCAGCCTTTTTTTTTAATTCCCTATCAAAAGTATAGATTGATGTGTTTCATGTCGATAGTCCGGCGGGACTCTATAGCCTTCCGAAGTCTTCCCCAAATTATTAGTATAGTTTGATGAGATTGCAGCCCTAAAAAAATTACCGTTTTATTCTTGTAGGCTCTTCGGTCTTATGGTAACCTATTAACTGGAGGATCCTATGGCGTTTTCTTTGAACAGTTATCCAATAACCTATCGAGCTAAGTTCACTGGCCAGGGCTGGTCGGCGGAATATCTGGAAAAACCGCATAAAACGGTCGCTGAAGAGGCGGCCATGGGCGACGCTGAGCGGGAAGCCCTGGCGGCATCCCGCAATTTTTATGCTGATATGCCCCTGGTTAATTATACCACCCAATATGGTCTTGGCTGCTTTGAGGGCTTAAAGGCACTCCCGCAGAAGGACGGGGGACTGTCTATATTCAGACCGGACCAGAATGCCCGCCGTTTTAAGCGGTCCATGGAGGGGCTCCTCATGCCCGGCTTCCCTGAGGCGGATTTTGTTACCGCCGTAGTGGAAGTGGTCCGCAAAAATGCTGCTTTGGGTTTCAGGCCACAATACAAAGCAGAGTGGGAAAAGGATAGCTTTATGACCGCCGATTCGGTTTATATCCGGCCCTTTACCTATGCCGAGGGCGGCATTGGGGTGGCTCCTTCTAAAGCGCCCTGGGTCATGGTCATTACAACACCGGTGAGCGCATACTTTTCCAGCGCCCGATCCGAGGCGGTGACCACGGACCGCATACGGGCCACCCCCCGGGGCACAGGCTGGATAAAAGCGGCATCAAACTATGTAATCTCTACTCTGGCAAAGCACGAGGCAAACCAGGCGGGTTTTATGGAGTGCGTGTTCCTGGATGCAAAGGAGGGCAAGTACCTGGAAGAGGGTTCATCCTGCAATATCTTTGTCCGCCTGAAAAGCGGTGAACTCGTAACCCCTGCTCTTGGGGACACCATACTTCCGGGTATTACCAGGGCCAGCATCATAGAACTGGCCCGCGACAAGGGAGTGCAGGTTTCTGAACGGAAACTATCTATAGACAAGGTGTTCAGCGAGGGGGCTGAATGCTTTGTTACCGGCACCGCCGCGGGAGTTACCCCCATCGAAAGCCTTACCCACCGGGGGAAAAAGGTTGTCTTTAACGGCGGCAAGGTCGGCGAACTTTCTGCATATCTCCGGGATACCTTAAAGGGCATTCAATACGGGAAGCTCCCGGATACTAAGGGTTGGATGGTCCGGGTGTAAGAAACACAGGGGTAAAAACTGCTCTGTACAAGCTGTAAATATAAAATATAGATATAAATCGATAAAGGCTGTTTGGTTAGTAACCAGACAGCCTTTTTATTTAGAGTTTTTCTACACTGTGGCTCAGCAAACACCGCTCTAAAAGCTCAAAGCGGCCTATCAAAGAACAAAGAGCAGCAAGCTCAGTACAAAAAAAGAGGGATCTTTCCGTACATACGGAAAGCTCCCCACAGGAATCTAGGTTAGGCTAGATTAGAAAGAAATCTTGGCAGCAGCGGTGAAGGTACCCTTGTTGGTGGTGTCGCCATCAGTTACTGCGAAGTCAGCATACTGGAGGGTGAAGGTGGTGTTAGCAATCTTGTGGAAAGCAGCACCAAGTTCGAGAGAACCGCCAGCGGTGAGAACCTTGTCGATACCATAGCCAAAGCTGGCAGATGCCTTAAGACCGTCTACGAGCTTATAGCCCAGTTCCGCATCCACATACCATGCGGGGTCATCAGTGGTATCAACATTGTCACCAAGGATATTGTCCAAGGCAATGGTAAGCTTGGCGGAAAGAGGAGCTACAAAACCCTTGTCCATGGCTTCTTCCACAACGATTTTAGCGTTGAGGGGCATATCAACTTCTACTTCGGTGTTGCTACCAGCGGTCCAGGCATTGGCGCTGATGGTGAAGCCATCTACGACCTTGTAGGAAACAGCGGGAGCCAGGTCAAACCAGAAGTTAGTATCACCAAGCTTTTCAGAGGTCATAACCATATCGGAACCGACAGAGAAGGTCAGGTTACCAACAGCGAGAGCAGCCTTAGCATTGATAAGGTTATAGGCGATAGGGGCTGTAAAATCTTCCGGAACAAACGTATAAACTGCATCAACAGTGAGCATCTCTACGGGCTTCAGGGTCACCGCAGCCTGCATCATATAGAGGTTGTCGGTGTTCTGAGCAGTATCAGCATCAGATTCATCCCGGTCATTGGTGATCTGCCATGGGGTCTTAGCGCCAGCCACAGCGGTATCACCAGAAGAAGCATCCCAATCAGCCTTGGAAAGCACCCGGAAGGCACCAGTGAACATATCGCTCTTGTAGCCAAGTTCGATACCAGCGTCAGCACCAATCCAGTCATCGCTGGTATTAATATCACTTACAGTGTTCCCATCATCGGTCTTGTAGTTTTCAGCGAAGTTGTAATCAATGCTGGGTGCACCGTAGATCTTGGCATACACCTGGGAATTGAAATGAATGATGCCTTCTACAGCGTAATCATCACCTTCGATAACCGTATTGGTTTCGTCATCATTGTTGAATTTAAGACCAAAGTCTTTAACAATGATTTCTCCGTACATGCCTTCACCGCCCTGGGCTTTGTTACCGAAAGTAGCGAGGGGGAAGGTTACCACCACATCGCTGCTGTTCTTAAAGCCTGAGGCCTTATCCTGGAAATTGTATCCCCAGGTAGCAGAAACACTACCAGAGAGAGTGGGGGTAGCGACGTCTGCTGCGAACGCGGCGCCCACCATAAAAATAGCAAGTAGGATTACAAGAGCCTTTTTCATTTAAGAATCCTCCTTAGAGTGACAAGAGGGAAGGATCAACGATCCCCCGGTTCCTCTTTATCTTACGAGTAGTATAGCAACGCAGCTTTAAAAGGGTCAAGTTTTTTTCCCTAATTCATCATTTTATAACAAGTTAACAAAACGCAACATATAGCATGATATTCTAATATATTCATAGTTTTACCGGTTTAACGCAATCCATGCAGTATGTCAAAATTATATTGGTCAGCTTGGCGGGAAGGAGCTTAAGAGAATTTATTGGGGGGTCCTGCGGAGTTGTTGGGGACCCTCTGGCGGAGGAACATTATTCGGGGTCCTGGCATGCACAACCATGGGGTCCCCATAATCCCCATGGTTGTTCCGCCACCCCTGGTACTTTTTCTGGACGCCAGAGGGCCCCTGGACCAAGGGGCGAGGTCCCGCAGCTACGAATTAGGATCCTTCCCGCCAGCCTGTGCTGGATGAGGGTGAGAGTTGAAGTCTGGGCGTGGTTTGGTGTAAGAGGGCTGGCTCTGCGGGAAGGAGCTTAAGAGAATTTATTGGGGGTTCCTGCGGAGTTATCGGGGGCCCTCTGGTGGAGGAACATTACTCGGGGTCCTTGCATGCACAACCATGGGGTCCCCAGAATCCCCATGGTTGTTCCGCCACCCCCTTGTACTGTTTCTGGATGCCAGAGGGCCCCTGGAACATGGATGGCGGTACTTTATCAGAAAACTACAGGGCTTCTATCTCTGCTCTGTTCAGACCGGTAATGTCTATAATTTCTTCAATCGTTACACCTCGGGCCTTGAGTTTGCGGGCTGTTTCAAGCAGAGCCTGCCTGGCCCCTTGTTGAACTCCCTTTTTTACTCCTCTTTTAACACCCTGCTGGAGTCCCTGTTGCAATCCCTGTTGAAATATTTCCTCTTTCCATCGTTCTATGTTTGCTTCCAGCATGCCTGGTACCTCCGTAAGTTGGGCTGTGGCCTCCGTAATCAGTTCCGGCGCACGGTTCCCCAGTATC
>JAAYUZ010000176.1 GCA_012517385.1 Treponema sp.
TAGCCTTTATCGTCTGGCTCAGAATGGAGTTTAATACCACCACAATAGCTGCAATTCTTACCATTTTGGGGTATTCTATTAACGATACGATCGTTATTTTTGACCGTATCAGGGAAACCCTGCGCTTGTACCCTGACAGCAGCTTCGAAGACAACATGAACAGGGCAATTACCGAGACCCTGTCCCGTACCTTTATTACCACGATTACCACCATGTTTGCAGTCTTCTCACTCTTCCTGTTTACAACCGGTACCATGAAGGACTTTGCTCTGGCCCTGCTGATAGGTATGACCAGCGGTGTGTATTCAACTATCTTTATTGCATCGGCCTTTGTGCTGTTCTGGGAAAAGAAAATAAAAAAAGATGCAGCAAAGGCTGCGGTTACTACTAATCCGGGGCTCAAAAAAGCCTAAGAGGGGTTCTTTTTAAAGATAAAGATAAACCTTAAGGGCTGTCTGAAAAGTGTAGAGGCTTTTTAGACAGTCCTTTTTTTATAGGAAAGAGGATGATTGTAAAACGAGCTTCTGTCTGCGGTTATTGCATGGGTGTTGAGCGGGCAATAAAAAAAACCTATCAAGCGCTGGCTGCCCAAAAGGATAGGTCTATCGTAACCCTAGGTCCGTTAATTCATAACCCCCATACTCTGGCAAAGCTTAAAAAACAGGGTGTTGCAATCATTAAAAGCCCTTCTGAAATATTAAATCCTGATGAGACCCTTGTCATTATACGTGCTCACGGTGTAGCGCCACAGGTCGCATCCC
Organism: Treponema sp.; assembly: GCA_012517385.1. GTDB lineage: Bacteria > Spirochaetota > Spirochaetia > Treponematales > Breznakiellaceae > Gracilinema. The sequence continues at coordinate 762 of JAAYUZ010000176.1, forward strand.
AAATTGAGCAGACCGGAGCAACCCTTTTGGATGCCACCTGCCCAAAGGTGAAGGTAAGTCAAAAAAGGGCTGAATATTATGAAAAAGCTGGATATTCCATAATAATTGCAGGAGAAAAGGATCACAGCGAGATTGTTGGTATACTTGGCTACGCTCCAAGCGCCATTGTTGTTAAGGATGTTAATGAGGCTATTGATGCAGCTCAAGGTATAGAAAAGGAAAAAGGAGACCAGGCAAAAACGGTTCTGTTAGCCCAAACAACCTATTCGGAAATTACCTTTGAAAAAATCCAGCAGGCGGTTCGACAAATCATACCTACTTTGGAAGTGGAATATACTATTTGCAAGGCCACCCGGGAAAGGCAGGAAGCCCTCATCGAACTCTGCAAAGAAGTAGATGCGGTGCTGGTTATCGGCGGTACTGAGTCTGCCAACACCCAGCGGCTAAAAACTATCGCTGAAGAACAGGGGCTCCCTGCCTGGCTTTTAGAAGATGAACATGACATACCTGACCAGGTATACAGCTTTGAACGGATCGGAATCACCGCTGGTGCTTCTACCCCTCAGGAGCTCATTGACCGGGTAGAGACAGTTTTAAAAGAAGCTTCGTCATAAACAATGGTTTGATGTTGCATAGATATTGCTCTTTCATTACTATGGTCAGTGGTTCTGACATAACCATATTAATAGCGCACCTTTGTTCTTAAGGAGTCGGCCATGAAAGCCGTTGAACTGGAAAAAGCCTATGACCCAAAGAGCTTTGAAGATCGGATTTACGCACAGTGGAAAGATTCGGGTAGTTTTCAGCCAAAACTGGTAAAAGGAAAAAAGCCCTTTGTAGTGGTAATTCCACCGCCGAATGTCACCGGGGTCCTTCATATGGGCCATGGTTTAAATAATTCTCTTCAGGATATCATTGTTCGCTTTCATCGTATGAAAGGGGAGCCCACCCTGTGGGTACCTGGTACAGATCATGCAGGTATTGCTACTCAGAATGTGGTAGAAAAAAGGCTTAAAAAAGAAGGTAAAAGCCGGCATGACCTGGGCAGGGAACAATTTGTTGAAGAAACCTGGAAGGTTAAAAAAGAGCATCATGAGATCATAAGCCGGCAGCTGGCAAAAATTGGTGCCAGCGTGGACTGGTCCCGAGAACGATTTACTTTAGATGAGGGCCTTTCCAGGGCGGTCCGTGAAGTTTTTGTAACCCTCTATGAACGGGGGCTTTTGTATAAGGGTAATTATCTCGTTAACTGGTGTCCCTCCTGCGGGACCGCCCTTTCGGATGATGAGGTCGAACATGAAGACCTGGAAGGAGCCCTGTACCATATCCGGTATCCGGTAGCTGGTACCAATGGTAAAGAATATGTAGAACTGGCTACCACGAGGCCTGAAACCCTGCTGGGGGACACCGCGGTAGCAGTTCACCCCGATGACAACCGTTATACCCATCTTGTGGGTAAACAGGTAGAACTTCCTCTGACAGGCCGGACAATTCCAGTTGTGGCCGATACCTATGTGGATAGGGAATTCGGTACCGGGGTTGTAAAAATAACCCCAGCCCATGACCCCAACGACTGGGAAGTGGCTAAACGGCACGACTTGCCCCTCATCAATATATTGAGCCCCGATGGGAAGCTTAATGACCAGGTACCAGCAAAGTACCAGGGAAAAACGGTCAAGGAAGCCCGAGCTATTGTGTTAGAAGATCTTAAAGCTGCAGGGCTCTTTGTGAAGGAAGAAAAAATTAGTCATGCGGTGGGCCATTGTTATCGCTGTCACACGGTGATTGAGCCCTATCTTTCTGAGCAATGGTTTGTAAAGATGAAACCCCTGGCAGAAAAGGCCCTGGCAGCCTGGAAACGGGGTGAAATACAATTTTATCCCCAGAAATGGGAACATACCTACGAGCATTGGCTCAGCAATATCCGGGATTGGTGTATCAGCCGGCAGCTCTGGTGGGGGCACCGTATTCCCGCCTGGTATTGTAAACACTGTGGAAAAACAGTGGTCGCCCGGGAAGAACCCCTGGAATGCCCCTACTGTAAGTCTACCGAACTTGAGCAGGATCCGGATGTGCTGGATACCTGGTTTTCCAGCTGGCTCTGGCCCTTCAGCACCCTGGGCTGGCCCAAGGACACGGCAGATCTGCGGAATTACTATCCTACATCAACCCTGGTTACCGCCTACGATATCATATTTTTCTGGGTAGCCCGGATGATTATGGCGGGTCTTGAGTTTACCGGACAGGTCCCCTTCCGGGATATCTATATCCATGGCCTGGTCAGGGATAAACTGGGCCGGAAAATGTCAAAAAGCCTGGGAAATGGTCTGGATCCTCTGGAAATCGTGGATGAATTTGGAGCCGATGCATTAAAGTTTACCCTTGCCTTTAACTGTGCCCAGGGGCAGGATATCCTTATCGATAAGGAATCCTTTAAATTAGGGTCCAAATTTGCCAACAAGGTTTGGAATGCCAGCCGTTATATTTTAATGAACCTGGAAGGCCGTAACCTGGTACAAAATCCCCAGCTTAACACCATAGATCGCTGGATCTATGCCCGGTTAAACAGGGCCGCTGAGGCTCTTTCTGCCGCCTTTACCACCTATCGGTTTAATGATGCGGCCCAGACTGCTTATGAATATTTCTGGAATGATTTCTGCGACTGGTATGTGGAAGCCACAAAGATCTCTATTAAGCAGGGGGATGACCAGGAAAAGGATAGGGCCACCACTGTGCTGCTTGATGTGCTGGCCGAATCCCTGCGGCTTATACATCCCCTCTTACCCTTTGTTACCGAAGAAATTTACTCTAAACTCCCCAATGTTTCCGGGCTCCTTATCACCGCTCCCTATCCGTTATACTCCGAAGCGCGGCGGGCCGATGATATTGAAGCCCAGTTTGCAAGTCTGCAGGATCTGATCCGGCAGGTACGGACCCTCCGCAGTGAATGTACGGTGCCCCCGGAGAAAAAGATTAAGCTCCTCATCCGTTTCGAGGCCGATTTCCCCTATCGGGACGCTTTTATAGTTTCCCAGCCCCTCATCGCCCTGCTGGCTAATGTGGAGCATATTGACTTTGAAGCCCTGGGATCCGCCGGTCAGGCTTCTCGGCCGCAGGGCTCTATAGGCCTTGTTGGTAAGGGTTTTGAAACCTTTGTCTTTATCACCGATGCGGTCGACAAGGCCCAGCTTCTGGCAAAGTTTAAGAAGGATCTCGAAAAGGACGTTAAATTCCGTTCCATGCTGGAAGCAAAACTGGGTAATGCAAACTTTGTAAGCAATGCTCCTGCAGATCTGGTTGCCCAGGAACGGACCAAGCTGGAAGATGTACAGGAACGAATTAAAAAGCTGGAAAGCTATCTTCGGGACCTGGAATAGGTAGTATCATGAACACCGATGAAATGCTTCGCCTTAAGGGGATGCACATTGCTCCCTATATACAGCTGGCCACAGCCCTGATTGGAAAAAGCCGTGAGGGCGGGGGAAACATGTTTCGGCATCAAATCGATACCATGGCAACCCTCATCGACTACGGCTATATCGATTCGGTGCTGTTAAAAGCATCGGTGGTTCATGATTTAATTGAGGATGTCCCCGATTTTAATCGTAACCTGCTGCTTTCCATCGATTATGACAGCCCTGCGGTATATAACCTGGTCCTGGAGGTATCCCGCAGGGTTGATGAAACAAAGGCAGCCTTTCTGATCCGAATTAAAAACCAGGGTTCGATGAATGCTAAGATCCTTAAAGTGGCGGATCGAATATCCAACATGATTTCCCTGGGCTTTGTTACCAATGCAGAGTTCATTGCCCGCTATACCGATGAGACTGAACGCTTCATCTTCCCCATAGCTGAAGAAGTTAATCCTGATATGCTGGATGAACTGAAATCCCTTGTGGTGAGCCGTCGGGCGTACCTCAGCAGCTGCAACTTTTAATTATATCTGTCCAAAGGCAAGCTGGATACTCTATGCATTAGTTAACATTTATTGGAAATTTCTTCTGCCGGTTGACACTTTTTCTGTTTTTGCGTACTGTTTCATTATAAAATTACCGATTTGGAGGTATATGTATGAAGATAGCGATTAATGGTTTCGGCCGTATCGGCCGGCTCGTATTCCAGGCCATTGTTGACCAGGGAATGCTCGGCAAGGACAAGATTGATGTTGTGGCGGTGGTTGATGTGGCTACCGATGCCAAGTATTTTGCATATCAGCTGAAGTATGATTCCACCCAGGGTAAAATGAATGCCAACATCTCTTCCAAGAAGAGCGATCCTTCCCTGGCTGAGGATGATGTTCTCGTCGTAAATGGTCATGAAATTAAATGTATCATGGCTGAAAAAGAACTCAAGAACCTGCCCTGGGGCAAGCTCGGCGTAGAATATGTCATCGAATCCACCGGTCTCTTCACCAACGAAAAAGCCTGGGGTCACCTGGAAGCCGGTGCTAAGAAGGTTATCATCACCGCTCCTGCCAAGAGTGCCGATGAAACCAAGAAGATCCCCACCTTTGTCATGGGTGTTAACCATGAAAAGTATGATCCTGCTAAGCATGATGTGGTTTCCAACGCATCCTGTACCACCAACTGTCTCGCACCCATCGTTCATGTCATCATGAAGGAAGGCATTGGTATCGAAAAGGGACTCATGACCACTATCCACTCCTACACCGCTACTCAGAAAACCGTAGACGGCGTTTCCAAGAAGGACTGGCGGGGCGGCCGCGCTGCGGCGATCAATATCATCCCCTCCACCACCGGTGCTGCCAAGGCTGTTGGTGAAGTTCTTCCCGAAACCAAGGGTAAGCTTACCGGTATGTCCTTCCGCGTACCCACCCCCACCGTTTCCGTGGTTGACCTCACCTTTACCGCTGCACGGGACACTTCCATCGAGGAAATCGATAGTCTCATGAAGAAGGCTTCTGAATCCTACCTGAAGGGTATCCTCGGTTATTGCAACGAAGAAGTGGTTTCCACCGACTTTATCCATGATGCCCGGTCTTCCATCTATGACAGCCTGGCTACACTCCAGAACAACCTGCCTGGCGAAAAGCGCTTCTTTAAGGTTGTTTCCTGGTACGACAATGAATGGGGTTATTCCAACCGCGTGGTTGGCCTCCTCCGCCACATGGCAAAGATCTAAGATCCTTTTACCTGGGGGAGTTAAAAGAGTTTAGCTTTTAATGAACTCATCGGTTTAATATGTTACCCGGAAATCGTACGGCCTACGGTTTCCGGGTTAGCCCCGTCCATCTAGGCCGGGGTTTTTTTATTTCAGGAGGAAATTATGATTAAGACCGTTCGCGATGTGAATCTAAAGGGAAAACGGGTGGTAATGAGGGTTGATTTTAACGTACCCATGAAGGATGGAAAGGTTCAGGATGATACCCGGATTGTGGCGGCTATTCCCACTATTAAGTATGTTCTGGATCAGGGGGCCAAGAGCCTTGTTCTTATGAGCCACCTGGGGGATCCCAAAAAGGATATGAAGAAGGCAAAAGAAAAGGCTGAAAAGGATGGCAAGGCCTTTGATGAAGCCGCCTATATTGCCGGTAAGCATCGTATGGCTCCTGTGGCGGCCTATCTTTCCCAGAAGCTGGGTAAGCCGGTTATTTTTGCAGGCGAAGATGGTTGTTTCGGCAAGAAGGCATTTATCGAATCCCAGCCCGACGGATCCATCATCATGCTGGAAAACACCCGGTTCCACAAGGAAGAAACCAGCGAAGATGCTGCAGAACGGGACAAGCTTGCTAAAGAACTGGCCACCTATGGCGAGGTTTTTGTGAACGATGCCTTCGGGACCGCCCACCGGGACCATGCATCAACCGCTTCTATTGCTAAATTTGTTCCCCTTTCAGTTGGGGGCTTCCTTATGGAAAAGGAAGTTAACTATCTGGAACCGATTGTCACCAATCCGGTAAAACCCCTGGTGGCGATCATCGGCGGTGCCAAGGTATCCTCTAAGATTGCGGTCCTCGAAAGCCTTCTTAAAAATGCTTCTGCCCTCGTGATTGGCGGTGGCATGGCATATACCTTCCTTAAGGCCCAGGGCCACAAGGTGGGGTCTTCCCTTGTAGAGGATGATCAGCTGGATACGGCTAAAAATATTCTCGCCGCTGCGAAAAAAGTTGGTGCAGAGATTGTACTCCCCGTGGATCATGTGTGTGCGGATAAATTTGATGCTAATGCTGCTCCTGTCGCAGTGGATAGCATTGATGTTCCCGATGGTCTCATGGGGCTTGATGTGGGACCCAAGACCCTTGCTAAATACAAGGAAGTCCTTGCAAAGGCTAAAACCATCGTATGGAACGGACCGGTCGGGGTCTTTGAATTTGACAATTTTGCCAAGGGTACCGGTGAAGTTGCCAAGATGGTTGCTGAAGCCACGGGCCGCGGAGCTATCACGGTGGTTGGCGGCGGCGATTCTGTTGCCGCGGTTAACAAATTTGGGCTGGCTGACAAGATGAGCCACGTATCTACCGGTGGTGGTGCTTCCCTGGAATTGCTGGAAGGCAAGAAGCTTCCCGGCATCGAAGTATGTCGCTAATAGGAGAACAGTGAATGCGAACTTATTTTATAGCAGGCAACTGGAAAATGCATAAGACCCGCTCTGAAGCGGCGGAACTGGCCAAAGCCCTGGTTTCCCAGCTTAAGGACGGGAAACACAAGTACCTGGTAGCCCCCAGCTTTACCGCACTGGAAACGGTGGGTAACATTGTTGCGGGTACCAATATCATGCTGGGAGCCCAGAATATGGCCGCCGAAGAACAGGGTGCCCACACTGGTGAAGTCTCTGTGCTGCAGCTTAAAGATTTAGGCGTACAGGCAGTGATTCTTGGTCACAGTGAACGCCGCCATATTTATAAAGAGGATGATGAGCTCATCAATAAAAAGGTCCGTCTTGCCCTGAAGCACGGACTGGAGGTTATTCTCTGCGTCGGCGAGCTTCTGGAAGAACGGGAAGCAGGCAAGGCTGAGGCGGTTTGTGAGACCCAGACCGTTAAGGGGCTGGAAGGGGTCAGCGCTGAAGATTTAAAGCGGGTGACCATTGCCTATGAGCCTGTTTGGGCTATCGGTACCGGCAAGACAGCTACCCCTGAGGATGCGGATGCAATCCATGCTTATATCCGCAAGGTTATCGGAAAACTCTATGGCGAAGCCGCGGCGAAAGCCATGTGTATCCAGTACGGCGGGTCTGTAAAGCCGGAAAATGCAGCCCAGCTCATGGCCAAGGCAAACATAGACGGTGCTCTGGTTGGAGGGGCCGCACTTAAGGCGGAAACCTTCGTTCCGATTGCAAAGTTTGCTTAAAAACCCTTGAATAATAAACGGCCATTCGATAGAATGGCCGTTAGCTTTATTATGGAGTGATATCGATGGGTTTAGTGAATGTTTTATTGTTGGTCTTATTTGTTATCGTAGCAATCCTTTTAATACTTATTGTTTTGGTTCAGAATGAAGAGGGCGATTCCCTGGGCGGTATTTTTGCTGGCGGCAGTAATTCTGCCTTTGGTTCCCGTTCAGGTAATGTGCTTACCAAGACTACCTCTATCCTTGGGGCTCTTTTTCTGATCCTCAGCTTTTCTCTGGCCCTGGTCAACCGAACTCCCAGTGATAAGGGCGTAAAGGCTGCTGCACAACAGCTGGAAACAACCACTAATTCTGAATGGTGGAATGATCAGGCTGGAAATACGGCTCCTGCAGCTGCTGAACCTGCACAAAGCAATACTACAAGCGGTCAGTAAAATAAGGAGGCGGCGATGCTTCTTCATGAAACTTTTCCCCCCGAATTAATAAAAGTTGGCCTCGAAGCAGAAGACAATGATGAGGCTTTTGAAGAGCTGGTTGACTTCTTTTGCCAGGCAACTAATTCTTCTGCCCGGGATGAAATCCTCGCCGCTATCCGTGACCGTGAATCCAAGATGTCTACTGGCATTAAAAAAGGGATTGCCATACCCCATGGAAAAACCAATGCGGTAGACCGGGTGTATGGCGTTCTCGGTATTTCTAAAAAGGGTATTGATTATGATGCCCTGGATGGGGAACCGGTATATCTCCTTTTTTTAATGCTGGCTCCACAGAAAGATTCTGAAAAACATCTGCGCTTGCTTAAACGGCTTGCGGAACTTCTGGATAATCCCCAATTTTATACAGACCTTGTAGCCCAGAATACTCCCCAGTCTGCCTATGGTATTATAAAAAAGTATGAGGATGTGCTTATTGCCTTAAGTTAAAGAAGGAAATCATGGATGAACAGGATGTTCTACAGCACCTATTAGACATTGAAAATCAAGCATCCTATTTAGTACAGGAAGCCCAAAAAGAAGCGGATCGGCGAATCGCAGAACAGGAAAAAATAAGCCGTGAAACTTACGAAAAGTCCTATAAAGCAAAATCACAGGAATTTGAACAACAATATCAAAATACAGTAGCCCAGGCAAAAAAGAATTATGCTGATCTATTACAAACGTATAAACAGGAAATAGAAGGCCAACCCGTACAGTATCAGGCTTTTAATGATTTGATGCATCAATTACTGTTCGGGGGAAAAATAGAATGAATTCTACCGCTGAACGGGCCTATATATACTCAAAAGCCTGTGGTATCATCGGCAAATCCTTTGTTGGGCCCCGTATTCGGCGCTTACAAGATATAACCCGGTTATCTGATCTGGATCGCCTGCTTTTTCCCAATTCGTATGAGGATCTTCCAGAACGGGAACTGCTTATTCGACTTGAAAAACGAATCATTGCAAGGACAACGGATCAGATAAGCCTATTGTTGAAAACTCAACAAAGCATCCCTCATTTTATTGGATTGCTGGTCCGCAGCTATGAATATGCGGATGTCAAGCTGCTTGTTTCTGCATTAATGGACAAAAGGGACCTTCCGCCGTCCCATGCAGATCTGGGCCGCTTTACAACGGTTCATTTTGATAAATATCCAGACCCTAAGGCCCTGTTTACCGGTACCGATTTTGAGTGGCTTATTGATAATATTCCAGATAATCAGTCTGCTAATATGCAGATACAGGCAGAATTGGATCGTCGATACTATACGCAGCTTTGGAATGAACTATGCAATATTTCGGATCCAAATATACGGTTTATTAAAGAAATTATCGCCGATGAAATCGAACTTAAAAATATACTCTGGGCTTTGCGGCTAAACTATTATTATCATTTTGATAAAACAAGTATTGAACCCCTTTTACTGGATTTATATGACCGGAAACGATCTCTTGTAAAAGCTGCTTTGGAATGCATCGATAATCCTGTAGACCAATATTCTGCCTGGGCATCTTTTAAATATATATCCCTCTTGAATCCTGAAGAAGCCGGCACATTCTGGCGTATAAATATCCCCCATATTCAGCGTAAGGCAGCCTTGCTTTTGTATAAAAAGACCCGTGCCTATTTTCACCGGAGTCCCTTTTCACTTAATACAACCGCGTGTTTTATCAGGCTAAAACAGTTCGAAGAAGAATTGCTAATCAGCCTTGCAGAGGGTATTTCCCTGGGTTTGTCCGGACGGGATGTGCTCTCTATGTTGGAGGTCCTACAATGATTCGTCCAAGGCCAATGAAATATGTGGAGATCTATGTTCTATCACGGGATGTGGATGAGGTTATTGAGTATCTTGGACGCAGGGCACTGCTGCATGTTTCACAGGATGAAGAGGGTGAAACTACTAAAAAGCAGGGGGATGAGGAGAATCTGGAGCGATCTGAGAGGATCAGAAAACAGCTTGAAAAACTTGAAGATATAGCAGGGTATCTGCAATTGTATGAACAGCTAAAGGCTGCTTTTTCTGGTGATCTGGCTCAACTGCCAACTGAAGCGGATGTTCAGCTTTTGCAGACCCTGGGTAAACGCATAGACAGCATACGAAACAGGGAATTAGAAAACAAACAGCGAATTAAAACCCTGGAAGAAACCCTTCATGAGGCCCAGGCCTTTGCCAATCTTAAAGCACCTTTTTCTAATCTGGATCAACTTTCTTATTTGACTCTCCGTATCGGACATCTGGATCCTCAAGGACAGGCAGCGGTTGCCCAGGCCCTGGGGGATCGGGTTGTAATAATTCCCCTTAGTGATGGAAACAAGGTGGTGGCCGCTGCATCCAGGAAGGGACGTTTTGCCCTGGATACAGAACTTAAAAAGGCTTCCTTCAGTCCCCTGGTTGTGCCTGAAGGTTTTTCAGGTGTACCCGAAGACCTGCTGCAGGGCCTGGAAGTCACACTGCTGCAAAACAAGGCAGAACTTGAAGCTATTATTGCAGAAAAAAAGGCCCTCATCGGAGAATCAAGCCCCGTTTTACAGCGTCTTTATAATAATTTTACCCTAGCTTCCATAATCGAAGATCTAAAGAGTTCATTACGATCCTCTAAAAATGCCTATCTCCTTTCTGGCTGGGTTCCTGCTTCAGAACTAAAAGGTCTAGTTAAAGATTTAATCAACCTGACCGATGGGAGGCTTTCTGTCCGCAGTTATAATCCCGATGAGCGTAAAAAGGTCCTCGCAGGGGAAGAAAAGGTCCCTGTTTCCTTAGATCATGGTAATTTTGTCAAGGGATTTCAGGGGGTGGTTTTTTCCTATGGGGCTCCCCTCTATGGAACTATCGATCCCACGCCTTTTGTGGCCCTCATCTTTACCCTCCTGTTTGGTATCATGTTCGGCGATTTGGGGCAGGGTTTCGTTCTGTTTTTACTTGGTCTGGCCACAAGCCGAAAGGGGATTAAGACTCTTAAGAGTTTTAGAGCCTACTCGACTCCCCTTATAGCTGTCGGGCTTTCATCAATGTTAATGGGACTTCTTGATGGAGAAGTCTTTGCTAATGAAGAAATTCTCATTCGGCCGACCAGGATAGTGACCGGGTTTTTAACCGGTCATCCTGTGGATAGAATATTAACCCTGATGCCCGAAAAGGACAGTATGGCTAAACTCTTTGTTTTCTTTGGGTTTACCATAGGGGTTGGGGTGCTTATCAATTCGATAGGTCTTATCATCAATATCATTAACCAGATAATTTTAAAGAATTATGAAAAAGCTTTTTTTTCAAAGACTGGTCTTGCAGGGGCTTTGTTCTTCTGGTATGCCCTTTCTATGGGTGTTCGGATCATTCTGGGACAGCCCTTAGGATGGTTTGATGCGGTGGGGCTTGGGGTCCCTGCAATCTTCATTTTCTGGGGTCCCGTGTTGTATCGGTTGGTGACCCATCAAAAACCTGCCATGGAGCATGGATTTCTCGTATTTTTTATGGAAGGTTTTGTGGAGATCCTCGAAACGATTTCTACCTATGTTTCCAATACGGTAAGTTTTTTGCGGGTCGGGGCCTTTGCGCTCTCCCATGCGGTGCTTTCCTTTATTGTGTTCACCCTTTCTTCTATGGTTGCAAAGCAAGCCATTGTGGGGCCGGCCATGGGGATTCTAGTGGCCGTTTTTGGCAACCTGATCATTATTGTCCTTGAGGGAATGATCGTGGCTATCCAGGTCGTTCGATTACAATATTATGAGTTTTTCAGCAAATTTTTTACCGAAACCGGTATTCCCTATACCCCATTCCGGTTTCAGAGGGAGGTTGATCAATGAAGCGTTTTATTCTTATTGCCGCAATGCTGGTAACTACTGCCGTGGGTAGTGTCCTCTTTGCCCAGGAAACGCAAAGCGAGAGTACAAGTTCTGTTACCGCAGCAGCAAATACGGCCCAATGGAAGTATATTGCCGCAGCTCTTGCTGTAGGTATCGCCTGTATCGCAGGTGGTATTGCGGTTGGTCAGATTGGTGCCGCAGCCATGGGTGCCATGAGCGAAAACCCTGAGCTTTCCGGAAAGGCCTTACCCTACGCTGGACTAGCCGAAGGTATCTGTCTGTGGGGATTCCTGGTAGCCCTCTTTATTCTACTCATCTAGCTAAGGATTGTGGAATACTATTTTATTGGGGATGCAGAACTTCTGACCGCTTTTCGATTCATCGGTATTGAGGGAACTGCAGCTAATACCCCTGAGGAGGCCCTCTCGGCCTTTCGCCGCCTCACCAGGGGTGAAGTAGCCGAAGGGGCTGTTTTGCTTCCCCAGGAATCCAATTATAAAGTACTGATCCTCACCGAAGAGGTAGCTGCATGGTTGGGAAATGAGCTTATAGATTGGCAGCTGTCGGGAAAATATCCTCTGGTGGTAGAGATTCCGGGTATTCTTGGCCCTATGGAGGGCAGGAAAACCCTGATTGATGCGATTCGGGAAGCTATCGGGATACATATTTAGTCAGGAATGTGGTATGGAAGAATTACGATCGACGGAAGCTCTGGACAGAGAAATTTTAGAGGACGCCCGTAAAAAGGCGGATCGAATCTTAAAGGGTGCTGACCAGACAGTCCGTTCCATAGAACAACAGTGGCAGGATAAACTAAAAGCTAATCTTGCTTCCTTAGAGCAGGTCTATCGTCAGCGGACTCAAAAAGCGGAACATGAAATTATGGCCCGGCTTCCCCTCGACAAACACCGGCTGCGTTCAGAACGGGCTGAACGGCTTTTACAAGAAGCTGCGTCTGCATTTTCTGCATCTCTGCCGCGGGATCGTATTATTTCTATATTGCAACGAGCACTTAACCAGATGGTGACTGCTGCATCAGATTCGATAGGGCTATTAGATTCAGAAACAGTGGTACTTGTTTCTGTTAAAGGGCTCTTAAAAGAAGAAGCGGATACCATTCTTAGTGCTTCCATGGGAACATTGACTAGAAAGTATACTGCCGATTGTAGCTGGTCAGACAAGGTACTATATCCGGAGCTTATCTGTGATATGCCGAATCTAAGGCTTGTTCTTTCATTTAAAACGATAATCGATCAGCTCTTGCTGGATAAACGTGCTGAGCTTGCGGTGGCATTGCTGGGAAAGGGAGTGATCAATGATTGAAGGACGTATTCACCGTGTTTCGGGTCCTATTGTTCGTGCGAAAGGCCTGGGCAGTGCCGGTCTTTTTGACGTTGTTGAGGTAGGGGAAAACAAGATAATCGGTGAAATCATCCGCATCGAAGGAGATGATGCGGTTATCCAGGTGTATGAGGATGATACGGGCCTCAAGGTTGGTTCTGTAGCCCGATCCACAGGACGTCCGCTTTCGGTTTTGCTGGGACCGGGGCTCATTGGAACCATATATGATGGGATCCAGCGCCCGCTGGATGCACTTTATCAGCAGGATGGTCCCTTCCTGAAGCCAGGCTCCCGGGGTGAGGCTCTGGA
>JAAYUZ010000177.1 GCA_012517385.1 Treponema sp.
ACCAATGCGGACCGGGATGCGATGCTTACCACGGCTCAATTAGATCGGTGGGCCCAGGCCTATGCTGGCAAGACTCCCCGGGATGAACCCTACATTTCTCCCCGATTTGGTGCCTTTACAGGGCTTCCTCCCATGCTTATCCAGGTTGATGAAAGCGAAATCCTTTTTGATGACAGCCGCTCCGTTGCTGAGGCTGCCCGGGCTGCCGGGGTAAACCTTTCGTTCCAGGTCTGGCAGGGCCTCTGGCATGTCTGGCCTGCGGTAGGCCCTATGCTGCCAGAAACGGGGGCAGCATATAAGGAGATTGGGTCATTTCTCAAGTCCCTGGGTTTGTTAGTTGAATAAATCAGGGAAACACTTCGATTGGTATGCTATATGGCGCAAGGGCCCTTGCCAAAGAGTCCCTGCGTTCAATAAGGTAGGTCTCGGCCGCCGGTTCCGTTAAGGGATCCTCCGGGGCGGGCCGAGCCTTTCCGTAAAGCTGCACCCGCTGGGGGCCCTGCTGAGCCTGGCCTCCCTTAAAGTCCGATTGCGGGGCTCTCTCTAAAGCCCGCTCTAAGAGAACCCTCACCCGCTGCTCCCAGGCAGAGACTTCTTCCTGCGGCGGGAGCTTTCCATCAATCTTACAGATCATGGTCTGGATGATGAAGGGAGCCCCCACAGCAAAGGCATTTATTGCTTCGTTCAGGGCCTGAAAGGGTATGGCAGAACGGTTTATTTTTTTATACCAGGCTTCAGTTCCCGCATCAATCTTAAGCCAGATTTCCAGAAGTCCACGTTCAGGTTCGACTCCGGCGGAGCCTTTCATGGCGGGCTGCCGAACCATCTTACATTCGTTCCGGGCGGAGCGGGCCAGATAGTCCGTCATGGCTGGATCGAGCAATCCCGAACCATTGGTGATGAGAACCAGCTTTGCCTTTGGGAAAAGCTCCATCCTTAACTGGGCTGCCAGTTCCAGGGCGGGGATGAAATCTGGATGCATCGTCGGCTCCCCATTCCCGGAAAATGAGATGTCCCGTACCGCGTCGATACCGCCGGTCTCGCCGGATTTCAGGCTGACCGCCAGCTGGCGCAGGCCCTGCTCCATGGCCTTAAGGGAAAAGCGCAGGTCCGTTGTAAAGGGAAAGACCTCGCAATAGGGACAGTCGAAACTGCAGAGTTTCTGGTCCGGAAAAAGGTTGATGCCTATCGAAAGTCCCCGGGAGCGGCGGGAAATGACCGGATACACGATGGCCCCCGCCTCCCGGTCAAGCCGGTGTTCCCTAACGGAACGGATGTGAGTGTCCATGATAGGTATTATACTACGCAGTTTGTGTAAAAGAATGTATGTTATTTAACTCAGCCCCTATCTTTGAGCGGGTCTCCCGAACATCTAGTTCATTCTGCAAATTGAGCCAGAATTTATAAGATGTACCGAAGAATTTCGAAAGCCTTAAGGCCATGTCAACTGTTATTTTTCGTTTATTATGTACCAGATCAAGAACGGAACTGGTTGATACATGTATTTCTTTTGATAACCGATAGGGTGTAATACCTAAGGGTTCTAAGAATTCCTCTTTAAGAATGTCACCTATTTTTGGTGTTTCAATATATTCGGTGTCCATTATTTCCTCCTTAATGGTAATCGGTAATTGTAACTTCAGATGCATTTGAATTCATAAACTTAAAAAGGATTCGCCAATGGTCGTTTATTCTAATTGAGCAATACCCTTGCAATCTTCCTGATAAATGTTCAAATCTATTACCTGGTGGCACTTTAAGATCCTCTTCAGACTCAGCTGCATCAATTAATAACAATTTAACTAGCGCCCTTTTTTGGATTTCATATGGCAATTTCTTTGATCTCAATTGGTGATATATTTTTTCTGTTTCTGAGTCGCCAAATGATTGAATCATAATTAAAATATATGTCTCGCAGATATATCTGTCAAGAAGATATAAAACTCTTGCAGTATTTTTTCTTAATAAGATATGTCTTTACATAGTATAGTAACAAGCTTGACAGTCTCCTAGACTAGGCTATAATAGTTGGATAATTTCAATCAAAAGGTGTTGCTATGAAGATACGGATCATTGGTTTTGTTATCTTGCCGGTTTTGATGATGTCCCTCAGCGGCTGCGGTACTGATGAAAAATTTCTTGCGGTAGATAAAAAGGGTAAAACCGTGGTGGATCGTTTCGGCCAATTGCAGGTTAATGGAACCAAGCTGTGTACCGAGGCGGGTAAACCAATACAGCTCAGGGGGATGAGCTCCCACGGTCTCCAGTGGGCGGGAAAGTATGCAAATGAAGATGTCATAGGCTGGCTGCGGGATGACTGGAATATCCAGGTGTGGCGGGCGGCCATGTATCTGACCCAGGGGGGATATATCGAAAACCCGGTCATAAAAGAAAAGGTTATCAGTTCCATTGAGGCAGCCCTTAAACTAGGCATCTATGTTATCGTAGACTGGCATGTCCTGAGTGATAAGAATCCTCAAGTGTATCAGGCAAAGGCCATTGAGTTCTTCACTGATATAGCCCAAAAGTACGGTTCATATCCAAATATAATCTATGAGATCTGCAATGAACCAAACGGCAAGGATGTTACCTGGTCCGGTCAGATTAAGCCCTATGCGGAGGCCCTTATAGGAGCGATCAGGTCTCTCGATCCGGATAACCTTATTATTGTAGGGACACCAAACTGGAGCCAGGATGTGGATGTGGCAGCTCGCGACCCGATTAAGGGTGAAAAGAATATTATGTATACCCTCCATTTTTATGCGGGCACCCATGGGGAGGAACTCCGGAATAAGGCAGAAAAAGCCCTGAATCTGGGGCTCCCCATCTTTGTAACCGAATGGGGAACCTCCGAAGCAACAGGTGGCGGCGGAGTGTATATTGATGAATCTAAACAATGGCTCACATTCCTGAAAAAGCACCAGATATCCTGGGTAAACTGGTCAGTCACCAATAAGGGAGAAGAGTCTGGGGTGCTGGTCTATAATGCAGACCGTGAAGGGAAGGGACACTGGAAAGAGACCGACCTATCTGAGTCGGGCCGCTTTATCCGAAAAGTGCTTAGAAACGAGATTCGAATCCCCTGATTTGGTGGGACTGGCCAGCGGGGCAAATCCACTGCGGTTGATTATCCTCTGTCACCGGCATCTTGCTGCCGGCGGCAGGTTGGGCCCACATCCCCATTGGATTGCCCGATCAATAATGGTGCGGACCTCCTGCTGTTCCAGGGTTTCCAGGGTATGTCCCGGTGAGAAATAAAAAACCCGCCCCAGTCCATAGGGCTTTATCCACCCAGCGGGAATGGTAAATTCCCCATAGGTGCTATAAAAAAGGGGAGTGAACGTAGCTCTGGTGTCAAGAATGTAGAGCTCGTCCACCACCTCGAAGGATGCAAGCCCCCGGCTTATGGGATGATCCTGCCCAATGGTTATCCGAAAGGGTCCCAGCGGCGGATGGGCTCGAAAAGTACCCCCTAGCATGTGGTGGTAGGCTTCCGAACGTACAAAGGCGGCAGCTGCACTATGGATGCCAAGAAACGTTTTCGGTGGTCCGTAGACTTCCTGGTGCATCCCGGCCATGGCTTCTAGGAGGGACTGCTCCTGGGTGTTGTTCAGTTCTTTCCCTGAGACACAGCAGATAATAGCGGAAAAATTCCGGATAGAATCGGGGAGCAGGGCATCCAGATCTTCCGTAAAGGTAGCCGAGAGACCCCGTCCCTTTAAAAGGTTGGCAAAATACTGTCGGTAGGGTTCAAAGGAATGGTAAGGGCTATCGGTTCCTCCGATACAGAGGATGTTTACCATAAAAGTGTCTGTCCCTCCCAATCGATATAAAGTTGTTCGGGGGAAATGCTTGATGCCTGGTAAGTTTCCATGCTCCGTTTATAGACCGCTTCTGCTGACGCTCGAGGAGTAAGATGGGCATTAGTACCACCCATATCGGTTTGTACCCAGCCAGGATGGATAAGCCTGAGCTTGAAGCCTTCCGGTGCGAGGCGATTATGAAGGATCCTAAAGCCCATGTTCAAAGCCGCCTTCGACATGCAGTAGGAGTATTCCCGGTCTCTCCAGCATGAGCCGATACTTCCCGCTTCGGATGAGATGGCTATAATGGTCTTTCCTGCGCCTTTGCGAAGCAGGGAAATAAGGTGCTGTACCAACATCAGAGGGGCTACCGCATTGATGGTAAGGGTTGGTCCGTATATAGAAAAATCTAAGGCCCTGAGATCGGGGCGTTGTTGTTCCAGGTGGACCGCAGCGTTGTTAATCAACATATCGAGGCCTTTTGTTTTTGACTCTATTTCCTGTTTAAGTTGCCGGATCTGGATTTCATCTGCCACATCACAGGCAAGGGGAATGAGTTGCGATGCTGAATCAGGGGATGCCCATTTTTGCTCAAGCTCGATGAATTCCTTCCCCTTGTGGCGATAGAGAGCAAAAACCTGATGTCCCTGTTCTAAAAAAACGCTAGTCAGGGCCAGCCCCAAACCACGATTGGCACCACTGATACAAACCTTCATATAAGCCCTCCTGGGGATAATATATACTGCTTTTATGAAAACTTGTAAATTCTCAAGTATTTCTTGCTGTTTACTTGTCCGGGATGAGGAGTTTTAGATATCATGGGGTGCTATGAAAAATACCATTTTTACCTATACCCTGCCGGTGCTCTTGGGATATCTTCCATTGGGCTTTGCCTTTGGGTTATTATTGGTAGATGCGGGATACCCCTGGTGGCTTGCGCCGCTAATGAGTCTTACCATGTATGCCGGTGCTGCCCAGTATATTGCTGTAGGTCTTTTCACAGCCGGCGCGAGCCTCTGGGAAGCGATGCTGATAACCCTGCTGGTGAATTCCCGCCACCTTGCCTATGGAATGGCTCTTTTTAACCGGTTCCCACCCAGATCGTTGCGGCGGCTCTATCTTATATTTGCCCTGACTGATGAAACCTTTGCACTTCTCTCTTCCCTTCCCAGCCCTCAATCCCAGAAAGAACGGGAGGCATATCATTCCCGGATGTTCTGGATAGCCCTCCTCGATCATAGTTATTGGATGGCAGGCAGTGTTTTAGGGGCCATAGCTGGTACAATGCTGCCTTTAAGGATTGAGGGGATAGCCTTCGCATTAACGGCTCTTTTTATTATCCTGATGATAGAACAAATTTTTATTGTTCGAAGGGCCTATCCCTTTGTGGTTGCTGCCCTGTTAACCCTTTTAAGTCGGGTGTTTCTGCCTGCCAGGTTGCTTTTACCCGTTTCTATTGTGGTATCCCTCCTGGCTCTGGGACTGTCTGAACGGTATGTTTTGAAGGGACAAAGGTCTTTATCGGGTATTGGTGATACGGGCGAGGGAAACCGGGCTGGTACGCAGGAAATGATGCAGCATTCCGGTGAAACGGAGAAACTATGATCGATCTTGTACATGCCATTTTGTACACCCTGGTTATGGCACTCATAATCTTTTGTTGTCGGGCCTTCCCCTGGATTTTGCAGGGATTTAATAATCAGATTAGCAGGGTGAAGGACATCGTCCTCCGGAAAAACAGGAACATTGATAATCAACCCTGGCTAAGCTTTGTAGAACGCCTGGTACCTCCCACGGTTATGACAATCCTGGCTTTTTCTTCAATTCTGGATGGGCTATGGCCCGGATCGGCCTTCTCGTCGATCACGGCTATTACCACGGTGCTTGCCAGCCTTGTAACAATCCTGCTCCATGTATGGAAACGGAATGCCCTTCTGAGCATTCTGGGCGGAACGGGGCTCTATGTGCTATTGCTCTGGACCCTGGGGTAACTGGCTTATTAAAAAATGAGAGCGTATTTATTTTGAGTTTTTTAAAAGTTTTGATATAATGATACCTTGGGTTAGCTTTATGAGGAGGGGCCTATGACAATCCAACGGCGTATCAGGGTCATGATCATTGCATCTTTGCTCATTACCACCATACTGGTACTCAGCTTATCCACCATACCGGTAATGTCCTATATTGAAAAACAGTTTCTTGTGTCAATTCCATCCCTGTTAAATTCAATAAAGATCAATATTCAAACCGAAATTGCCCGGGGGACGGAAGCATCCTTGACCTTTGCGCATAATCCAGCCCTTATAGAATGGATACAAGGTGGTGAGAAGGATCAAAAACTATCCGCAATAATGACCGCAACCATGGAAGAATTGGCCAGCCATAAGGGATTCACCACATCCTTTGCCGCCAGTACCACAACAGGCAGTTTTTATGATAAAGGGAAATATTTAAATACGCTGACCCGAAATGACCCTGATGATTCATGGTTTTTTGACACCCTTGGCTCTTCGGAGGATGTACTTTTAAATGTTGATTACAATTCTAAAATAGGTACTACCTTCTTATGGTTCAATGCCCTGGTTCGAGATGGGGGAAGAGCCATTGGAGTTGCAGGAATAGGGATTTCCATTACCGATATAATTACACAATTTAAAGCCTCTGCCCCAAGTCGGAACAGTTCTGTTTTTCTTACCGATAAAAACGGGAATATTTTAATCGGAAGTTCAGAAAAGATTGATGCAGCTAAAATCCAGGATCTGATAACCGAGCCGTTACATTCCATACCAGACAATCAAGATATTTCTTATTTTTCTTCTTCTAAAGGAAAGGTGATTGTTGCCAAAACAGCAATTGCTAACAGTAACTATGAAATCACGGTTTTAATGCCGATTTCTGACTTTCTACCCTCCTTCTGGTCTATCAATCGACTGGCCGTTATAGCTGCGATCATATTTGCTATCATATTAACCTTTATAATTCAAATATTCTTGAACTATGCCTTTAGAACACTGCATCACCTACAGAAAGCCCTCCAAGATATTGCCAGCGGGCAGGGAGATCTTACGGCCCATCTGGAAGAAACAAAGGATGAAATTGGTGTGGTTTCTGGCTGGTTCAATAAATTTATTAATAACCTTAAATCCATTATTTTGGAAATAAGGAATGCCATAGATAAGGCCCAGGCTCTGAATACGGACATATTACAGTCTAACCATGAAAGTAGTGTGGCCATGGTCGAGATTGCTGCTAATGTTAAGGGAATAAACGAACGTTCCATATCCCTTGACGCAAACATGGATGAATCAAAATCAAAGGCTCAGGGAATTATCGATGCGGTTCATCAATATGGAAACCGTATTTTGGAACAGTCCGCTATGGTGCAGCAGTCTACAGCTGCGATTGTAGAAATCCAGGCTTCCATTAAGAATCTTTCTGAACTTTCTGAGAAACGGAACAGCACCGTATCTCAATTAGTGAGTGTGGCCCATAATGGAGGAGTATCTCTCGAACAGACAAAGAATTCATTCCGTGATCTGGTAGAGAGCAGAATGAAGGCCATCAGTGATATGAATGCCTTGGTTGCCAAGGTTGCGGCTCAAACCAATTTGCTCGCCATGAATGCGGCCATCGAAGCTGCCCATGCGGGAGAACATGGCGCAGGTTTTGCGGTGGTGGCCGATGAAATTAGAAATTTGGCGGAAGCCACCGCGACTAACGCAAAAAATATCAGCGAAGCTATGAAGGCCATGAAAGACGGGGTTGATCTGACTGGTCAAACCATTGATAAGAACCTGGAAATATTTTCTGCGATTGAGCGGGAAGTTCAGGAAATGGGTGCCAGTTTTAACGAGATATATCAGGCTTTGAAAGAAATTACCCTCAGCAGTGAACAGGTCATGCAGACCATGAACAAGCTGAATGATTATTCTAGCAGTATTCGGGATGACGTTCAGAGTGTAGATGAAAATTCCCGTAACTTGACAAAGATTTTCGATTCCGTGAAAGGCTTGTCCCTTGAAATAAGGAATGGGATTACCGAAGTTGCTACAGGGACGGAAGAAATTCGGGATGCGATTAATTTACTTAATGAACTGAACCAGCAATTCACTGACCAGTTCAAAAAAATCATCGAGCAAATTCAGAATTTTAAGGTAGAATAAGGTACGGTACTTTCAGCTCCGGCTCTCGGCGCTCTGACGATGGGCTTCCAACCCCTCGGCCCGGGCGATACGGGCCGCAGCCTGACGGCTTGCTTCGAAACCCGGGGAACGCTCGCAGCGGAGGCTTGTGACCGTTTTTATAAAGTGCCGAACCGAAAGTCCCCCGGTAAAACGGGCGCTTCCCGATGTGGGCAGGGTATGGTTAATCCCCGCGGAATAGTCTCCCAGCACCTCCGCTGCAAGCTCGCCGATAAAGAGGGACCCGTAGTTCCGCAGCTGCGGGATATACTGTTCTGGATTTCGCAGGTGCAGTTCCAAATGTTCCGGTGCAATGGTATTGGCAATTTGAATAGCCTCATCGATCTTGTCATAGATAATGATAAGCCCTCCAGCTTCCAGGGATGACCGGGCGGTCGAGACGGTGCTCAGTGTGGCAAGTCGTTTTTCGAGGCGCTCCTCCACCTGCCGAGCCATGGCCAGGTCCGGCAGAAGGGTCCTCGCCCGGGCATCCGGGTCATGTTCCGCCTGGGCCAGAAGGTCCGCCACTAGCCGGTCCGGATCGGCGCTGTCATCGGCGATAATGAGCACATCCGTAGGACCCGCCACAAAATCAATACCAACCTGGCCAAAGAGGAGCCGCTTTGCGGCGGCCACATACTTATTTCCCGGACCGACGATAACGTCGCATCGGGGCACGGTTTCGGTGCCGAAGGCCGCCGCTGCAATGGCCTGGGCGCCTCCAATGGCGAAGATTCGGTCCGCTCCGGCCAGGGCTGCTGCCGCGAGGATGCGCCTATCCGGCTTGCCCTCAGCTCCAGGGGGAGAGAGCAGAATCACCTGGTCAACTCCGGCCACCTTGGCGGGTATGACCCCCATGAGGACCGTTGAGATGAGGGGAAAGCGCCCCGCGGGGACATAGACCGCCGCCCGTTCGACCGGTATATTGCGCTGACCCGTAAAAAGCCCCGGCTCAAGCTCCACCTCAAAATCGGTAAAGCTTCGACGCTGTAGTTCAGCAAAGCTCCGTATGTGGGATGCTGCAAGGCTAAGGGCAGAAACAAGTGCCGCGTCTGTGGTCTCAAGCTCCGCCAGGGCCCGGCGGGCTTCATCCAGAGGAATTTCGAAGGAATCGGGGCTGGATTTATCGAACCGGAGGCTGTATTCCCGCAGGGCCCGGTCACCGCCAGACCGAACTCCCCTGATGATTTCCAGCACCGCCTGGTCTACCTGGTTATCTTGGGCTGGGGCTGCCCCGGCTGCCCCGGCAGCTGCAGTAATTCCGGCCGCCCCGGCGGCCCCAGAAGCCCCAGCAGCTGCCCCGGTAGCCCCGTCGGCTCCGGCAGCTCCGCTGATTCCGTCCGCACGGCGATACCAGTATTCATTAAAGTCCTTTGCAGATAGTATGGTCATCGTTCAATCCTAAATTATTTCCCGACAGATTCGGATAAGGGTATCCATCTCTTCGTCCGTACCGATGCTGACCCGCAGGTAGTCATAGATGCGGCCCTTATTCCAGTGCCGCACCAGGATGCCCCGGTTCCGCAGGGCCTGGAACAGTTCCGCTCCCCGCCGGGCGGGATGCCGGATAAAAATAAAGTTAGCCGCCGAAGGAAGGACCTCAAAACCTAAGGCCTCGAGTTCCGCCCTGCTCCGTTCCCGGGTGGCCACAATCCGGGCGGCCATGGCATCGTAGTATTCCCGATCCTCAATTGCTGCCTGGGCTCCTGCCAGGGCCAGCCGGTCCAGGGTATATGAATTAAAGGAGTCCTTGATGCGCCTGAGGCCCTCGATGAGGTCCGGGTGTCCCAGGGCATAGCCAACCCGAAGCCCCGCCAGAGAACGGGACTTGGAGAGGGTGTGGACCACCAGCAGATTGTTGTAGCGCTGCACCTGGTCCGCCAGGGATTCACCCCCAAAATCCACATAGGCTTCATCAACGAGGACCACATTCCCCGCTTCGCGATGCCAGTCTATCAATTTGATGAGGGATTCCCTGGCTAAGCCTATTCCGGTGGGTGCGTTAGGATTAGCCAGTACCACGCCGCAGGCTGGCTGTTTGTAGTCTTCCACAGAAATCTCAAAATGGTCATGTACCGGGATGGTTCTGAAGGGGATGTTCCAGAGTTCCGCATAGACCGGATAAAAGCTGTAGGTGATGTCGGGAAAAAGGAGGGGCCGCGTGTCAGGGTTACCCGCTGCGGTTTGCAGGGCTGTTTGTTCTGCGGCCTCCTTGGCCTCCTGCGCTGTGCTCTTTGCACCAGCCGCAGCTTCCCGGGGGCCAAAAAAGGCGGCAAAGGCGAATGCGAGAATTTCGTCGGAACCGTTGCCCACAAAGACCCAGTCCGCGCCGGGCAGACCATAGCGCTCAGCAATGGCGGTCCGCAGGGCAAGGCATGTCGGGTCCGGGTAGAGCCTCAGGTCGGCATTAGCGGCCTGCCGGATGGCTTCCAGGACCTTCGGTGAGGGCGGGTAGGGACTTTCATTGGTATTTAGTTTGATGTACCGCCGGTCCCGGGGCTGTTCACCCGGAGTGTAGGGTTCCAAAGCCGCAAGCCTCTGGCTCCAGTAGGGGCTTGGGGATATCAATCTGGTATCTGTTTTCATTTCTTGTGCCGCCGGTCAAGCTCAGAAAGGACCTCTGCCACGGTGACCCCGGACCGGGTCATGAGGACCGTCGTAAAGTACAATAAATCCGCCACTTCCCAGACAATCTCATCGTGGGTTTGGGCGGTGCAGACCTCTTCGGCCTCCTCCATCACCTTTTCCCGGACCCGCTCGTCGTCCAGGGTCGCCGTGTAGGACCCCGGTTTGGGGTTCCGGAACCGTTCAGCCACAATGTTCTGCAGGAGTTCCCAGGTGTAGCGCTGGTCCGTATAGCAGGTCCAGTTTCCTGTGTGGCAGGTGGGTCCCGCAGGATCCACCGTTGCAAGGATCGTATCCCGGTCGCAGTCTGCCCGGAGCCGGAGCAGGCGCAGGGTGTTGCCGGAACTTTCGCCCTTCATCCAGAGTTTGTTGCGGCTGCGGCTGTGGAAACAGAGGTTCCCCCGCTTAAAGGTTTCAGTCAGGGCTTCCTTGTCTGTGTAGCCCAGCATGAGGACCTGACCGTCCGGGGCCTGGGCGATCACCGGGAGCAGTTTCCCATCCTGCCAGGCTGAATTCCAGGAAAGGCTTGCAATAAAGGCTTCGGCCAGGTTGATTTTCCCGGTGTAGAGTGCCATGCCGAGCTGAACATCGCAGCCCATGCGGGCAATGGCTTCGATTTCTTCCAGGGTGCTGATACACCCCGCAACGGTAACGAGGCAGGAGACCGCTTCCCGCAGGGCCCGGATGCTCTCCAGGTTGGTGCCGGTCATGGTGCCCTCCCGTTCAACGCAGGTGTAAAGGAGTTCCCCCACATAGGGCTCCAGGGCTTTAGCGCTTTCGATAAGATTAAGCCCCGTGGGGGTCTTCCATCCATCCACCACGATTTCCCCTTCCCGGGCATCAACTGCCACAATAACCCGTTCCCGGCCGATTTTTTTTGCCAGAGCTTCTAAAAATGCCCTGTTGATACCGAAACTATCCGCCGTTGGCCGGAACGCCTTGGAACCGATGATGACCTTTTTTGCTCCCAGGCTCACCAGTTCCGCCGCCCGTTCCACGGTGGCAATCCCGCCACCAACCCGGCAGTCCGCCCGGCGGAGCAGGGATTTTACGAGTCCATCGTTGGAGCCGGTTTTCATGGCCGCATCCAGGTCGATGACCGCCACTTCGCCGTATGTATCGAATTCGGCTGCCAGGGCTTCCGCATCGTCCCGTTCCAGCATAAGCTGGGAACCCTGTTTAAGCTGAACCACCTTTCCGTTCTGTATGTCTATGGAAGCTATTACCATCGAACTAGTACTCCTTTCTGTTCTGCATAGGTTTTAATTTCTTTTATTGTGGTGCGGCCAAAGTGAAGCATACTGGCCACCAGGGCTGCGTCGGCATTGCCACCGTCGGGTAAGAGGGCCTCCACAATCTGGTCCAGACTGCCCGCTCCGCCGGATGCGATCACCGGCACCGGTACGGCTGCACCAACAAGGCGGGTCAACTCCAGGTCATAGCCTGCACCGGTGCCATCCGCATCGATGGAATTAAGGAGGATTTCCCCCGCCCCCAGTCGTACCGCATCAATAGCCCACTGGATGGCATCTATCCCCGTATCCTCCCGGCCGCCCTTGGCAAAGGCATGCCAGCGGGGATCCTCCCCGGGACCTGAGACCCGCTTTGCATCGATTGAAAGAACCACGCACTGGCTCCCATAGGCCCGGGCCATATCGGTAATGAGCTCCGGGTTCCTGAGGGCAGCGGTGCAGACCGACACCTTGTCGGCACCGGCATTCATGGCAAGCCGCATGTCATCCACGGTACGGATACCGCCCCCTACGCAGAGGGGGATAAATACCTCCCGGGCGACCTGGCGGACCACTTCCATGAGGGTATCCCGGCTTTTATAGGATGCGCCAATATCCAGGAAGGTAAGCTCATCCGCCCCCTGTTCATTGTAGCGCCGGGCGAGCTCCACCGGGTCTCCCGCGTCTTTAATGCCTTCAAACTTAACGCCCTTGACGACCCGGCCGTCATCCACGTCCAGGCAGGGAATAATCCGTTTAGCTAACATGGTACACCTCAGCCCAGCGGCGTAGAAGTTCCAGTCCCAGGGCCCCCGATTTTTCCGGGTGGAACTGTACCGCCGTCAGGGCTCCCCGTTCCACTGCACTGCAATAGGTTCCGTAATAGTCTGCTTCGGCGGCGACCCAGTCGGGAGCGTCGGGAACCACGTAGTAGGAGTGTATATAATAGAAAAAAGACCTGTCTGGCAGGCTGCTAAACAGTTTTGACCCGCCCTTGCCCCTCGTTTCGTTCCAGCCAATCTGGGGCACCTTGGGCCCCTGGAATTTGCGTACCGTTCCTGGTATCACCGAAAGTCCCCGGATTTCCCGGCCCTGCACTGGCGGAGCTTCTTCGCTGGTTTCGAACAGAAGCTGGAGTCCGATGCAGATACCGAGAAAGGGCCGGTCGGCGCTAATCCACTCCCGGATGGCCTCGCTGTAGCCAGACCGATCGAGGGCTTCCATGGCGGTGGCGAAATGGCCGTCCCCGGGGAAGATGATGCCCGAGTAGGCAGGGCCGCTGCTACGGGCTCCGCTGCTGCCACTGCTGCCGGCGGCGCCAGCGGTACCTTCGCCAGTAGCACCTTTGCCGGTGGCGCCTTCGCCGGTAGCACCTTCGCCAGCGACCCCCCTGGGGCGGCCAGACCCCCTGCCCACCAGCTCCTCCGGACCCTGGACGAACCGGGCAGGAAGCCCGAGCCGGGCCAGGGCATTCATCACCGAGCCCAGGTTGCCTGCCCCGTAGTTGATAACCCCAATCACGCAAGTACTCCCTTGGTCGAAGGAATCTGACCCGCACCTCGAGTGTCGATGCTGCAGGCTTCCCGCAGAGCCCGCCCTGCGGCCTTAAAGAGGGCTTCTATCTTATGGTGATCGCTGCGGCCCCGAAGTATATCCAGGTGCAATGCGCAGCCTGCATTGCTCGTAAAGCCAAGCCAGAAATCTTCTACCGTGTCGGTCTGAAAGCTCGCTCCGGTGGACACCAGGGGCAGGCCGATCAAGCTAGCCTCAAAGACAAGGAAGGGCCTCCCCGACAGGTCCACCGCTGCCCGGGCCAGGGTTTCATCCATCGGAAATAGACAGCTCCCAACCCGGATTATGCCCCGTTTGTCCCCCAGGGCTTTTGCAAAGGCCTGTCCCAGCACGATCCCGATGTCTTCCACCAGGTGGTGCTGATCCACCTCCAGATCGCCCCGGGCGGTGAGGTCCAGATCGAACAGTCCATGCTTAGCAAAGGTGGTCAACATGTGGGTCAGGAAGCCCACCGGACAGTCGATACGGGCCGCGCCCGTACCATCAATAGCAAGCCGGAGCTGTATATCCGTTTCCCCGGTCTTTCTCGAAATTTCTGCTATCCGTTCCATATCTTCTCCTTGCGGCCTCAAGGCCGCCCGGCATGAATGTTGCCCGGTCTGACAGCCACACGGCGGTCATGCCGCCCAGTCGTCAAACCGCGTGCCGGTTGTGCCTGCCCGGTCATCACGGCTATACAGCCGCCCAGTTGTCAGGCCGCGTGCCGGTTGTGCCTGCCACGGGTCCGGCATCCTCCACCGATGCGCCGGCAGGCCCCTAAGCCGACCATCAGGGCACCCAGCTTTATAGCCGCCATGTCATAAGGTGCCCTGGTCGTCATACCTACCCGCCCGGCTACCCGGCCTGACAGCCACACGGCCGTCATACCTGCCCGCCCGGCCATCAGGGCACCACTTTGCGCAGTTCGTATTCCACGATATCCGTGGCTCCAAGCTTTTTCAGTTTCGGTATCAGAATCGGCACCTCCTGCCGGGACACGGCAACCTTGACCGCATACCCGTCATCCCCATAAAGGGGTGCGATGGTGGGACTCCGCATTGCCGGCAGTCCCGCCACCAGGTCCGGGAACCGTATCTTGTTCACATTCATTTCGAGCATCACCTTTTCACGGCCATCCAGCACCGCCTTAAACAGCATGGCCAGCTCCTCAATCTGGGA
>JAAYUZ010000178.1 GCA_012517385.1 Treponema sp.
ACCGGAGCTCAGTTTTTCGATGTTTTTAGCCACATCGGCCTGGGTAACCCCAAGCTGCCGGTTTGCGTACATGGCGCTCATGTTGTGATTAATGATCATATGACCCTCCTTGCAATAATACCTACGGCTATCCGTAGCCGATGGTCGTCCCATGGGATAGGGGCCGATCTTGGGGGGGTCGCGCCTACCCCTGGATCGGAAACCCCTTACGGAACGGAGCAGTCCTCGAATAATCAAGGTCTGCTCCATACCGCCCCATGCTTATTGCGAGGGTGTTTTTCAAAGAGCAATGAGGTTTTTGCAAAAGTCTGTTATTTTTGCAAAAACCTCCAATAAAACGGAATTACCGGATTATTCCGATAATTCCGTTTAACCTATTATAATGTACTACGCTACTGGAGAAGTTGCAAGACCGAATTTGTTCTCTGGTTTGCCTGAGCTAACATAGCAGTGCCAGACTGGGAGAGAATCTGATTCCTCATGTAGGATACCATCTGGTTTGCCATATCGGTATCGCGGATCCGGGATTCTGCAGCCTGGAGATTTTCAGCGCCAATATCTATGCCGCGAATCGCATGTTCCAGACGGTTTTGATAGGCACCCAGGTCAGCCCGCTGCTTGTTAACCTTTTTCAGAGCTTCGTCAAGGGTTCCGATGGAACGGTTAGCTCCGTCAGGAGAAGCGAGGGAAAGAATGGTTCCATCCCCGAAGTTGCGGATGCCCAGGCCTGCTGCAGTCATGGTGCCAATGTAAACCCGTTCCCGCTGATCCATATTTGCGCCAATATGGAACCACATGGATGCGGTTACCACATTTTCACCGGTGGGGCGGGCGAATCGTCCGGTCAGCATATTCATGCCGTTAAACTGGGCATGGCTGGCAATCCGGTCAATTTCATCCACAAGCTGGGAGACTTCAACCTGAATCTGCATCCGGTCCTCATCGGTATAGATACCGTTGGCTGATTGTACTGCCAGTTCCCGGAGCCGCTGGATAATGTCCTGGGTTTCCTGCAGATATCCTTCGCTGGTCTGAATAAAAGATATGCCGTTTGCAGCGTTGGTAGAAGCCTGGTTCAAGCCGCGGATCTGGCTCCGCATCTTTTCAGATACAGCAAGTCCGGAAGCATCGTCGCCTGCACGATTGATTCTCTGGCCGGAGGAAAGTTTTTCCATATCCTTTGCCAAAGCCGACTGGGTAACCTTGAGGGAGCGGTCTGCATACATCGCGCTCAGGTTGTGGTTGATGATCATGTCATCCTCCTTGATAGTATGATCTGCGGAGGCATCCTTGTCTCCGCGTAAATCCCACAAATATGCTTAATATTTTGTCAAATATGCCGATCTTCCTAATAGGGGGAGATCGCAATGGTAAACCCCAAAGGGAATAGAAAGTATTTAGCTCTTCAAGTATCGGAGATGTAGACAGAAAACTTGAGTCTTTTTTTTGTAGTTTTTGCAAAAATCTATTGAGGCTCTTTCAAAACTCAGGAAGTTTTGAAAGAGCAACCTTAGATGTATATGCAGTATTTTTTTCTAAAAAAACAATGGCACAAGATTTTACTCATTGTTTAAGGGTAGGTAAAAAAGAGAGGGCCCGTTCTAGAGCCTTTATCCGAAAGGTTTCATAATTATGAGCTTGCGTAAGGTGTTCTAACGTATGATGTTGAGCCCCAATCTGTTCTGTTAATATGCCATCTCCAAGGATGGTTCGCTCCAGGTTGATAGCATAAAAGGGCCTTTGCTCATGGGCTTCAAAAAAGAGGAGCCGATATTGATAGGTACCGCCTTTTTGGCCGGCGACACCAATAACCGAGTATCCTTCCAGCTCAAAGCGCTCCAGGGGCCCTAGGGCAACCTGGGATATCCATGAAATATCCCGAAGAACTTCCATGTTACTTCCTCTGGTATAACTCTAGGGCCAAATGGGTAAGGATGCAAGTGCTGTTAAAGCAGGATGAGAAAAATACAGCTAATGCAGCTATAGAGGGCAATAAACTTATACCGCAGTCGCATGTATCAGTACGGCCTCCCATTTCCATGTCAGAGGGCCCTGTTTGGCCAGACTATACATCAAGTCCCGGATTGCACCAAGGCGTTCTGCTCCCAGCTGATTTGCCATGCTTTTTCCCCAGGAGGATTTTTCTGTATCAAACCAGCTGTTGATATCCGAGGTACTGATGAGCCGCTCTTCACTTCGCTTAATAATGTTGCTCTTTGTCTCAAAGCCTGCGCTCCGGAGGGCAGACTCCAGGTCTTCCAATTCCCAGGCACTCTTGTACTGATCCCAGAAGACAGCCTCTGCTTCTTTTAGGCTATGTATCAGATCCTTTATGGTTTCAGACTCAATGTTTTCGAGCCTCGGTATTTCTTCTTCGATAAGGCTTGCAATCCTCATACCCCGCCGGGGTGGGCTCCCTATCAGGGCAAGCCTGCCTCCCGGTACAAGCAGGGAGCGAGCCCGCTGGGAAAAACTTGTGATCCGGTCAGAAATCGTTTTACTGGGTAAAGGCCTCCTGAAAAGATCCCGTGCAAGGATATATTCAAATGTTCCGCTGCTAAGATACTCTTCCGCATCGCTACGCTCGGGTATGTCTTGGTCGGCAAGCACCATAAGCCGGGGCAGTTCCTCTTCTTCCAGGGTAGTCATACTTTGCTTTGCAAAATGCAGCAGGGTTTGGAGGCTCTGCTGGCTTTGGACGAGCCCCGCAGCCAGTCCCTCCGGGGCGCGCCGCAGAGCTTCCCAGAGCAGCATCCCCTCATCGGCATTGCAGACCAATATCCGATCATACCGCTGTACAGGGAGCTCTGAAAAAA
>JAAYUZ010000179.1 GCA_012517385.1 Treponema sp.
CAAGGATGAATATATTTGACATTTTATCTTCCTTACGTTAATTTTGTAAGGATGTAAAGGAGACTGTGTGATAAAGCGTGACTTTCCAAAAATCCACTTCTATGATCAGGATTTTGTAGACATATACGACAGAACGTGGGCTTGGATACAGGATAGCTGGCTTTCGGGACCAGAAAAGGCTGCCATTAAGGGTAAGTTCTTTGGATATCCCGGCTGCACAAAGGTAACCCAGCTAGAAGCTATATTATCATCCTTCTTTCTCGTTTACTCAAATAGAATATATCAGGCCCATCCTACGCTGGATATTTTTTATGAACGGCAGGAGCCAAATGGCGCAATTCGGTGGGCCTATGAAATCGAGTCAGGTAACCCAGTTGTTAGCCCTGATAATCCTGAAGGTCTTGGCCTCCCGCTTTTTGCCTGGGCAGAATTTAATCTGTATCACAAATCTGCGAATAAAAAACGGGTAAAGGAAGTAGTCCCGATCCTGCATCGGTACATGGCCTGGATCGATTCCCTTTATAAGAGGCCCAATGGTTTGTATGCGGTGCCCCTGGCTGCAACGGGAATGGACAATGCCCCCAGGGAAGGGGCGGTGTACCCCATCGACTTTAATACCGTCATGGCCATAAACGCCCTGTATATGTCTGCCCTGGCGGATATTTTAAACGATAAAGAATCCAGTTTTCAGTATAAACGGCAGTATTTCTCGTTAAAGACCAGGATAAACTCCCTCATGTGGGATCCGGATTCGGGTTTTTACTATGATCTGGACGAACATGAACACCGTCTTTCGGTAAAAACGATTGCCGGTTACTGGCCCCTGCTCGCAGAACTCCCGAACGATGATAAGGCTGAGCGTCTTATAGAAAAACTTACCGATCCAGAATATTTTGGCACCCCCCATCCATATCCAACGGTAGCCAGGAATGAACCGTCCTTCTGTGAAAACGGCAATGGGTATCGGGGCTCCGTGTTTCCCCATCTTACCTTTATGGTTATCAAGGGACTGGAAAAATACCAGCGCTGGGATCTTGCTCGGGAATGTTCGATACGGCATCTTTATTTTGTACTCGATTCTATGCATCCTGAGGGGAATCATCATAAGGGGAATTTATGGGAAGCCTATCTTCCCCTTAAGGAAGGTCCCTCCCAATGGCCTGACCGTGAGGGTTTTCCCCGTCCTAATTACTTGAGTTATATTGCCCTTTCCACTATTTGCCTTACCATAGAGAATATCATCGGGCTTGCTATTTCTCTGCCCCGAAAGACCGTTGACTGGATTATTCCCAACCTGGAAATAATGGGAATAGAGAACCTGTCGCTTAAGCGGAATATGATTACCATACTCTCTAACAAGAGTGGTCGGGGCTGGGAAATTCACATGGAAAGTGAAAAGTTATACTATTTTACTATCAATATACTTGGAAAGAAAAAGAAAACCCTGCCCATACCCTCAGGCAAATGCTCCATGCTGATAGACAAGTTGTAAGCAGGCGATTATGGCCAATAGGGACTATCGCCTGGTGGCGGTTATTGAGATTGGTTCTACCGGTATTCGACTTGTTGTAGCAGAGTTAAAACCATC
>JAAYUZ010000180.1 GCA_012517385.1 Treponema sp.
AGACTCTTAACATGCTCCGAATTCCAGGGATTCCGTTTCTGGGGCATGGTGGAGGACCCCACCTGGTCAGCGCTGAAGTTCTCCCTCAGTTCGCCAATCTCGGTCCGCTGCAGGTTCCGCAGGTCGTCCGCCAGGTTGGCAATAATGCCGAAGGCCACATTAAATTCCAGGAGGAGCCGGAGCAGATATTCCGGTTCCACAAGCTGGGTTGAATGTTCGGAAGGTTCAAGGCCCAGTTCAGAAAGGTACAGCCGTTCCAGAAGTTCCGGGTCCTTAACAAGGACACTGGTGGCATTATAGGCCCCCACCGCCCCGGCAAGCTTACCCTTTAGCTGTTTAGACCGTTCATCAATCTCAAGAATCGACTTTCCGAGACGGGACACATATTCAGAAAGGGCAAACCCTACCGTGATGGGAACCGCATGCTGGCCATGGGTTCGGCCAACCTGTGGAGTTTCAGCTTCCCGTTCCACCAGGTCGCAGAGGGCCAGCTCAAGTTTTTTTAAGAGGGGAAGCACCACATGGTGGGTAACACCCTTCATACGGTAGGCCAGGGCGGTATCCAGGATATCTACACTGGTTGCCCCCAGGTGAACCAGGGGAGCCACCTCCTCCGGCACCGCCTTTTTGAGCACATTCACCAGGGCCCGGATATTGTGGTGGGTCTTCTCTTCCTCCGCGTACACCGCTTCAGGATCTATAGCGGCCTCTGCT
The DNA here is from genome assembly GCA_012517385.1 of Treponema sp. Taxonomy (GTDB): domain Bacteria; phylum Spirochaetota; class Spirochaetia; order Treponematales; family Breznakiellaceae; genus Gracilinema. The sequence continues at coordinate 715 of JAAYUZ010000180.1, forward strand.
TTTTTCAGAGCCGCAAGCAGTTCCTGGGTATCCTGGCCCCGGAGGGTCAGGTGGGCTTTAACGAGGGCAATTTCTGCCTTAACACAGGAGGAGACCGCCGCTTCTTCCGAAATCCATGGAACAAGGGCCTCAAAAAGGGTCTTTTCTGAAAGGGAATACCGATGATCGATAGGAGAAATATTCTGAAAAATACTGCGGGCTTGCATACCGAGTTATGGCATATTTTACGGTTTTTGTCAAACCGTTGTCGCTTTATAACGGTTAAATACAAGGCCTACCAAGGCCAGATTATCCTGCCCCTGGGCTACATAGGTCGAGTCGGGCCGAGTCTTTGTACAGACATGCAATTCTTTGCCCCGTTTTTGAGGCAGCGCTGTTCCATGATAGATAATCCGGACTGCAATCCAGAAGTCGGTAATTCGACACTCTACCCGGTAGGCCATGAGGGTCGGAATCAGTTTGCCCTCTGGCGCCAGTTCTTCGAGTTCATCCGCCGATTCCGGCACCAGTTCATCAACCTTGTTGTACCTATTGCTCTTTGTTTCTTCAGCTTCAGAAGCAAGAGAGGTATCCATGACTGAACCGGCGGCATCTTTATCTTTGCTGATATGATGCAGCACCGCCTCGGCAGCCTCAGCTACAGCTTCTGCAATCTGAGGCTCCTTTGTTTCATCCGGAAATTCGGAGAGCACCAGGTTGATGAATGAACGAACCCCGGCGAGGCTTTGCAGTTCACAGGAAAAGTCCCTGCTCTTTGTGATCATGAAGATATCTATGGGTTTTATGGCAACGGCGATGCAGGTGACGTCATCCTTAAATCCCTCCCCTGAAGCAAAGAACATGGCGGTGTTCAAAATTCGGCGCAACAGTTCCCGGGGGGATAAATAGGAATTTTGTCTTACAATCTCTGCAAGCCTCCCTTCCCCAAAGAGTTCTTTTTTTTCATTGCTTGCTTCGCTGATGCCATCGGAATAAAAGAGGAGCCGGTCCTCAATGGAAAGGGGTATCTCATAGGAATGATAGATCTGTTCATCGGTAAAGCCAACAGCCAGATTGGTGCCCTTAAGTATCCAGCAGACACCAAGGCTCGCATCATAGTGAATAAAGGGGGTGTGTCCGCAGTCCACAAAGGACATGATCAGGTTTTCCGCATTAAAACGGATATATTGGAGGGTAGCAAAACGGTCCAGGTCCATAAGCTGGTCCACCACAGCACCATGGACCGCTGTTACCAGTTCCTGCGTCGTCGGCAGCTGCCCCTGTTTTTCAACTATAAGCCGCAGGGCCTGCCTCAGAAATGCCCCCTTTAATGCGGCTCCAACCAGGGCCGCAGGGACTCCCTTACCCATCACATCCCCAACGAGCACATCAATCTCTGAAGCACTGTAGGGGATAAGGCCATAAAAATCTCCATCCACAGCATTGGATGCCACCGTCAGGGCATCCAATTCTATCTCCTTTGGCCCTTCTTCTTTCTGGTCAACCAGAAGGGTCCGCTGAATGCGGGCTGCAATCTCCACCTCCGCATCCTTTAGCTGCATAATCTTCCGTTCCCGCTCCTGCTGGTTAGCCAGGACATGGTCCAGTTCGGCCTTTCGTTTCAGGCCCTGGAGACGGGCGATGGAACCCAGGGTAAAGGCGAACAGGATCGATGCAAAGAGGCTGTATCGGGGGCTGCCTCCGGAAAAAGCGCCGGCCGCTTCGGCTACACCAAGAGCTGCAGGAAGTATGGCAGCATAGAGCGAATAATACCCGGGTTCACAGGGCTTAAGTATGATTGGCGCAATAATAAGGAGCGGCCAGGGCGTGGCGGAGGATATCCCACTAAGATATCTATCGATCCCGAAAAAGACAGAAAGGATGACCCAGAACAGGAGTTCAACCACCGGCCTTTTTTTAGTGAACCAGGCAGATCTATGGGAAAGACGGTTCAATGCGATACTCGCGGAGATCTGCAAGGCAGCAAGGATGAGGGCTGCAATAATCAGAGAGAACGTACCATATTTAAAAAAGTAGCCGAGTATAACCCTTATGAGATATACACCGCTGATTAACCAACCTGCCATAGAACTCCCTGCTGAGTATTTTTACAAAAGTAACAGACTTCTGCAAAGACCTCACTAATTCTAAATTATTCCGAGAGGATTTGCAAAAGAAATTTTCCAGGCCCTTCGTTATCATTAGTTTCTACCACAGTAAAGGCCCGTTCCTTTACCACCCCTATCGCATTGGCGGGGGCGATAAAATAGCCTGCCGCATCGGCCATGGGAAGGTCATTTTCAGCATCTCCGAATGCAATTGCTGCCTCTGGCGGAATACCCCGCAGCTGCAGGGCCACCGAAAGCCCATGCCCTTTGGATACTCCGGCAGCCATAACCTCAAGATAATTTGCATGACTTCGGGCCCGGTATATGCGGCCATCAAAGCGCTTATCCAATTCGGCCTCTACCACATCAAGGATCTTTGGATCCGCGATAAACATACCCTTTATACACCCCAAGCGACTCCCTTCGCCTGTGCTGAAGAGTGCTTCCATATCAACGCTGGTACCCTTAAGTCCTGTCCGACCTTCGTATAATGCGGTTTCTTCCCGTTCCCGTTCATACACCAGCCGGTCGCCGCTTAAAAAAACATGAAAATGAATATCCCGCTGGCGCGAGATTTCGACACAGCCCTGAACAATATCGGGCTGCACGAGAGTGCCCGCACGGAGAATTCCTGAGGGCATATCGATGACCGCAGCGCCGTTATAATACACCATGGGCCCGCTGCAGCCTAAAAGCGCCCGGTAGCTTTCAGCCGCAAGGGGGCTCCGGCCGGTACAAATGATGACATCCAGCCCCCGTTCCATACACAGCTTAAGAGCCCGCTGGGTAGTTTCCCCCATGGTACCATCGGATCGGAGGGTGGTCCCATCCAGATCGATGGCAACAGCTTTAATATCTGTAATAATTGCCATAGTTTCTTGTACCCGGTATCGCCGCTGCCGGTCAATGCCGGGATAAGAGCAAACCGGTTCATCAAACTAGTAAGTTCTGGTACAATAAAGCCATGAAACTAACACGAACCGCCCTATTATGGCTCCTCGGAGCCCTGGCAATTGCCATAATACTCTATGGG
>JAAYUZ010000181.1 GCA_012517385.1 Treponema sp.
TCCTCTGGATTAAAGCCTACTATCTTGAATACCCGCTTCTGCAGTTCGGGGTCGTGGATACGGATGGAACCGCTGGCCAGCTCGAACCCGTTCAGCACCAGGTCGTAGAGATCCCCCTTTACTGAACCGGGGTCGGTTTCCATGGTTGCATGGTACTTTTCCTGGGGCCAGGTGAACATGTGATGGGCCGCTTCCCAGTGGTTCTCCTCTTCGTTGAATTCGAACATGGGGAAGTCGATGATCCAGGCAAATTCAAAGCGTTTCGGATCGCAGAGCCCCAGGTCTTTACCCAGTTTGGAGCGAACCGCTCCGAGGGACACATTGGCGATTTTCCGTTTGCTGTCGGCAACCATGAGGATCAGGTCTCCAACCTTTGCTCCAAGGCCGTTGATGATCCGGCCCGCCAGGTCTGCGGGGGCTCCTGAACCATCGGCGGCGGGGAGGAAGAATTTGCTGGCCCCGCCTTCCAATGTTGCTTTACCATCAGGGCCGGCCACAACCTTCATCCAGGCCATACCCTTGGCCTTGTAAATCTTCGCAGCCGCTTCAAGTTCATCAATCTGTTTCCGGGAATAATCAGCCTTTCCGGGCACTACCAGGGCCTTTACGCCACCGCCGGGGATGGTAACCCCCTTGGCCGCTGCGGCCTGTCGTTCCGCCTCACCGTTTGTCAGGGCATCCTTAAAGGCCTGGAAGGTAGAATCGGCCACATAGGGGGCAAAGTCCTGCATTTCCATGGCAAAGCGCAGGTCCGGTTTATCGGAGCCGTAGAGTTCCATTGCTTCGTCATAGCTTAAACGGCGGAATTTTTCAGGGAGGGTAACACCCAGGGTTTTCTTAAAGACATAACCGAAGAGGCCTTCGATCATGGTAAGGATATCCTCCCGGCTTACAAAGGACATTTCTATATCAATCTGGGTGAACTCTGGCTGCCGGTCCCCCCGGGCGTCCTCATCCCGGTAGCAGCGGGCAATCTGAAAGTATTTATCAAAGCCGGCTACCATAAGGATCTGTTTGTAAAGCTGGGGCGACTGGGGCAGGGCATAGAATTTGCCCGGATAAAGCCGGCTGGGTACCAGGTAATCTCGGGCCCCTTCGGGGGTGGATTTGATAAAGGTCGGGGTTTCGATTTCATAGAACCCGTGGGACTGCATCCATTCCCGGACTGCGAAGGTTACATCGTTCCGGAGTTTTATCCGTTTCTGCATTCCGCCGGAACGGAGGTCCAGATAGCGGTATTTAAGACGAAGGTCTTCCTTCGCGTCGGATTTTTCTTCGATCTGGAAGGGCAGGACTTCGCAGCGTCTTAAAATGACCAGGTTCTTTGCTACTACTTCAATCTCGCCGGTGGTCATCTCGGGGTTAACCATATTGTCGGGCCGGGGCCGGACAACCCCTTCTACAGCGATACAATATTCGTTATGCAGTTCGCTGGTAACCTGCTTAAGTGCTTCCGGGGCATCCGCATCGACCACTACCTGGGTAACACCATAACGATCCCGGAGGTTAATAAAAGAAATGCCGCCATGGTCCCGTTTGCGGTGGACCCATCCGTTTAAAATTACAGTTTTACCCGCATCGGCCTTACGCAGGTCCCCGCAGGTAACGGTTCGTTTCATTGTTTCCATAGA
>JAAYUZ010000182.1 GCA_012517385.1 Treponema sp.
AACTCAATTGAGGCTCTTTCAAAACTCAGTGAGTTTTGAAAGAGCAACCTTAGATGTATGAGGTTTTTGCAAAAGTAACAGACTTTTGCAAAAACCTCAATTGATGAGCGCTACCATCCGGGTATAGGCAGCAGGCCCCTGTCTCCTGAAGGAGGCGAGCCTGGGGTCTGAGACGGTACAATCCTGACAGACCGCCAGGTCCCGGACCCCGAATCTGGCTAAAAGGTGTGCATTAGCTGCCTGAAGATCAAGATAATACGAAAGCGTTCCGTCAGGATTGTTTCTGCTCCGTACTACAGGTCCCAGAGGATAGGGCCCCTCTGAGCATCCAAATTCAGCCTCGAAGATCCGGGCCCGTTCATAATCCACCTGATAACAGTCACCGCGTATACAGGGACCAAGAACGGCAAGTATATCATCGGGGCTTACATGCCATTCATCAATAAAAATTGATAGAGCCCGCTCTACGATTCCCGTACCTTTCCACCCTGAATGAAGGATCGCCCGGTATCGTCCTGACAGGTCCCGTAAAAAAACAGGCAGACAGTCCGCCACGGTTACCGAAAGCCAGAGTCCCTCAGCTGCTGTAAGAAGGCCATCCGCCTGTGGGCCCTCATAGGGAGAGCCCTTTTCCACAATCACCACATCCCGGGAATGGATTTGCTCCACCGCATAGACAGGAAGCTGTTCAAGGTTTTGCGGCTTCGCAAGGGCTGCAAAAAATTGGGTTCGATGGGGGTTCTCGCTACCCGGAGTGAACTTCATGTCACCCGCATCGATACTTGATAAAAAGCAGGATGGCCCGGGTACCGGTTTCCCATCCGCAATAAAGGGAAAAGCAAAGCCCTTAAATCGATTATTATGAACTAGATGAAAGGGATACATGTTCATGGATGCCATCCGGTGTTAAAAATCGGTCTTTGAAATTTCTGTAAGTAGATGCAAAGCCCGTTCCAGCTTTTCCTGCACCTGCTTTAATGCAGCAAGATAGGCCCCATTTCTACCAGCCAGGCTCCCTAGATTAACCAGAGAATCATACCGGCCACCTGCTTCACCTTTAATGATACCACCGAGCACTGCTACCAGGGATTTTAATGCCTTTCCTGCCCGATCGATAATCCCTGCAGCCTCATCGGAGGCTTCAGTTTCCAGGGTTTGTATCTTTCTCCGCTTTATCGAGAGGGCAGTAATTTCCTGCCGGGCAAGATCATAGAGCTTGCCTAAATCGCCCGTTGGTGAGAGTTTGTTATCAAAGGAACGAATCGTGTCACCCAGTTTTAAAAGTTCATTATAGGCTTCGGTAAATTCGGTTCTGTTTTCCTTTTTATAAAACTCTCCATCAATCAAAATTGGTTTTAAGACCCTGTTGATTTCTTCTACAAAGAGGACGGAATAGAAGGTAAAAAGGAAGGCAAGACTAAAGGCTCCTCGTACAGGGATCCCCTCTTTTTGAGGACCGTCCCCAGCATATTGGAGATTTTTGATACTGTTTCCTTTAAAAAAATCCTGCAGTTCTTGAACTAATTCCCGGCGCTGTTTTTCATGAATATAACGGCTATACCGTTCATCAGCCTGTTTTTTCCAATAGTCACGATACACGGCAAACCAGTCTTCACCGCCTGTGATACTCTGGGGCATATAGACCAAATTCCGACTTGCACAACGGATAATAGCAGTCAGGGGAATCCGCTTGTTAAATTGCCGGATCCTGCCCAGAGACTCTTCCGCACGAGATAAGAGGGTTTTCAACTCTGTATTCAAATCTATCTGGGATTCCAGGTTCCGTTCCTGGAGCATAAAGATAAAAAGAGTCTCCAGCAAGGCCATGGAAGGAGGGTCTTGAAGGGAGAACAACACATTATTGAGTGCATAGAGCTGATCTAATACAAGATACGTGGGGGCTGTTACCCCTTTTGTTTGTGCATCCTGAGCGAAGGCGGAAGAAAGACGGTCGAAGAGAAAAGAGGCAAGTTCTTTAAGACAATGCAGGGACCGTGCATTCCGATACATTATACGCCGTTCATCATCATTGATGTTTTGAAAAATACTGTCCAGAGTACGGTTTATCGTATTTTTAATATCCGTATCGGTGAGTTGTGGATTTCCTTCTCCAATAGCTTCCGGGTCTGTATCAGTTAAAAGCCTGCGATGAACAAAATCTAATTCCAGAGAAGCAAGAAAGGAAAAAAAAGCCCCCCTGTCTCTATTCAGGCTGATATCCAGGGCTTCATAAAAAAATCGGGCCGCTTCTTTCAGGGACTGTATTTCATCCCAGAATCCGGATAATAATAAGTTCCGCCGATAATCAAATAGACCTGGAGCCTTTTTTTCGATCATGGTCCCCAAAGATGCAATCAGTCTGTCCTCAAACAATTTTGTTGGCGGTTTCCCTTTAAACAAACTGAGAATGAAGAGAAACAGTTTTGTATACCAGGGGGCTTCTTTGTATTGGCGTTCTACATCTACCTTTGGAGGTACTTCTTCCTCATGAAATAATACTTCTTTGGACAGCACCGCATAACTGGAAAGTTTGGCAAGCAGGGCTTGCCGCTCTTCCATAGAGAGACGGGATGCTAAGCGATCAAAGGTATCTATTTCACCAGGAGCTTGCATAGGTTAAACTATAAAAGATAAATCTCTGTATGGTCAATGAATTTGAATTGAATTTTGTTATAATATTAACGATATTTTAGAATTTAGAGTTTTCTGTGTTAGCCCCTAGGGGAGTTGAACCCCTCTTTTAAGATTGAGAATCTCATGTCCTAACCGATAGACGAAGGGGCCAGAGACATAAAAAGCCCCGAAGGGCTTTTTATCGTTCCCCAGGAAGGATTCGAACCCCCACAAGCAGATCCAGAGTCTGCCGTGCTACCCTTACACAACCGGGGAATAAGCATCATTAAGTATGCTCGGACATTAGCACATTACTTTTTTTTTGTCAATGGGAAAAGCTTTTCATTTATTCATGATCATATTCAATCAGCGTCCTGATTGGAATATCGCCGAGCACGGCCCGGTAGTTTAAAAATGGAAGACCTACCACACCAAAAAGACCTGCAACCTGAGCCCCTGCAGCGGCAATAAGATCCGTTGCAGCCCGTAGGGTGCCACCTGTAGCAATAAGATCATCTACTACGAGAACCCGTTTGCCCACCGGAACATCCGCAGGGTGCACCTCTATTTCTGCTTCACCGTATTCAAGCAGGTATTTTTTAGAGAGTGTTTTACCGGGTAGTTTTCCCTTCTTTCGGATAAGGATGAGGGGTATTCCCAGCCGATCCGCAAAGGGTGCTGCAAACACAAAACCCCGGGATTCGATAGCGGCAACCGCATCAATGTGTTCATGCTTATACAGGTCTTCCATCGCATCAAGACAGTATTTAAAAGCCTCGGGATTCGCGAGAATACTGGTGATATCGTAGAATAAAATTCCCTTTTTGGGAAAATCCGGAACCTTTCGAATTGCCGCATCAAGATTAAAATTGGTGTCCATTAGCAGGTTAACTCCGTCCCAGTACTGATTGGACCCAGGCTTTTACCTGGGGTGCCCTATCCATAGTCTTCAGTGCTTCATATAAGAGCGGTTCTGGAAAAACCGCCAATTCCGCATCCCGTGTGATAGAGCGAAGATATTCGATAGCACTTTTTGATGATAGAGTAAAGAGGCCACAGGGGCGGCCAGCTAAATTTATACCCTTAAGTACCCGTTCTACTTCACTGAACCGGGCGGGATGTGGTTCCTTACAGCCCAGAAAATATGCATCTGCGGGCAGCATGTCGGTGGCAGCAAAATCTGCGGCATCCACTATCGCAACATGGATAGGGGCAAGCTGGGCGGCAAGCTGAAGGCCCACGTCCTTAATCGCATTCGATTCATCAACCAGTATAAGAACATTCTTGATAGTTTTCACAGTAGTAAAGTCTAGCCTTCGGCGGGTTAATTGTCAACTTTTTTAGGGGGAGAGAGTGGGAGAATAACTACAAATTCTGTACCCTGTCCAGGTTCGGTATTAACGATAATCTGCCCTTTATGGTTTTCCACGATGATATTGTAGGATATTGATAGACCTAACCCAGTGCCTTTCCCAGGTTCCTTGGTGGTGAAAAAGGGGTCAAATATTTTTTTACGGATAGATTCAGGAATGCCAGGGCCGTTATCCTTTATGGAAACCATAACATACCCCTTTTCTTCCCAGGTTTTAATAATGATGCGGCCCCGAACTTCTTTTTTTGCCCCCTCAATGGCCTGGGCTGCGTTAACCAGCAAGTTCAGCCATACCTGATTAAGCTCATTTCCCCTGGCCATAATTTTGGGTATGTTACCCAGCTGTTTTTCCACATCGGCTACATATTTTATTTCATTCCATGCCACTACAAGGGTGCTTTCGATACCTGCATTGAGATCATATTCAGCAAAGCCCTCCCCTTGATCAAGCCGTGAGAATGTTTTTAAATCAGCCACTATTCGAATTATTCGTTCATACCCTTCAGTAGACTCTATAAGGATTTCCTTCATTTTATCAATCTGTTTGACTAATTGCTCCATAATAGGTTTACTCGCTTCTGGAATCCCAGAATCAGCTATTTTCTGAAGCAGGGTCTCGGCTTTAGAAACATATTTTTCCATCACACTATGATTACTTTTAAGAAAGCCTAAGGGGTTATTGATTTCATGGGCAACACCGGCTGCAAGCTGACCAATAGATGCTAATTTCTCCTGTTGGACCATCAATTCATGGGTTTTCTGAAGCTTGCTGTTTAATTCTGAAAGCTCCAGATTGGTCCGCCATAGTTCCCGCTCCTTTTCTATACGTTCGGTAATATCATTAATGATCCCCTGCAATTCTCGTATTTTGCCATTTTCGTCCCTGAGTACCGCAATTGATTCCATGCAATAGATTAACCGTTCATTTTTGCCTTTTAAAATGGTCTCGTAGGTTGAAGTGCCAGTAGACAGCAAATGTTTAAAAGCAATATTCCGATCCTCCGGGTTATATAACAATTCCTTAAATGGCCTGCCGACTACTTCTTCCTGGGATGTTATGCCGAGTGCTTTTAGTCCAGCGGGATTAAGACTGGTAATGTAATCGTCCGCATCACAGGTATAGATAATATTGGGGGATGCATCAAAAAGGTTTTTTAGCCGCCTTTCATTAAACGCTAATCTGTCGATCAGTTTTTTCTTTTCATATTCAGAAACATTAAGTTTCACACGGATTGCGATAATAGTGGCAATTGTCTTTGCTATTTCCTGAAGCAATGCAAGGGTCCTTTCATCCCAGGGGGTATCGGATCTTCCTAAAACGATGTACCCCTGCAGGGCAGAGGGAGCCGAAAACAAGCTACATCCGATCCAGTAGGTTTCTTCCTCTCCAAAGACAGGAATTTTCCAGGGACCAAAGGAACAAGGATCTTCACAATGGGCAACAGAAAGTGCAGCTTCCACTTCCTTCCAGTGGGTACTACTTAACTTGATTGAATACAGCGAACCAGAAAATCGCAGATGATACATCCCGGAGAGGTCTTTAAAAAAGATGGCTGCTGTTTTTGCTTTTAATAACCTGCAGAGCTCATTTGCAACCTGTATATCCGCATGTTCCGTAGTATCTTTTGCATAGAGTATTACCAGTTGTAATAACAGTTTTTCGGGACTCATGGCTTTTATTGTATGGTAAAATAGGAGAGTATACCTAACAGGCTGAAAACCTGCTCCACCTTGGGCTGAAGTTTCTTTAAAATGACCGGTATTCTTCGTTTATTGGCTGCAACAACAAGATTTGCAAAAAGACCAACACCCGTAGAAGAGATATATACAAGTTTTTCCAGATTAATAATCAGGGTGCTTCTGCTGGGCATTTCCTCAAGAAGCGATTCCAGAAGTGTCTGTGCATCGGCAGAACTCTGTAAATCCAGCTCTCCCGTTATAGTAACTTCCCAGGTGTCTTCACCAATTTTCTCAATACCAAGTTCAGCAAATTGGTGTTTTTGATTATATGCCGCAATGGCTGCGTTACTATCCATATCTATTTCCTGCCATCGGTCAGAGTAAACGAGCAGAAAGAATGGTCACATCATCGGTAAAATCCTTGGCTTTTGACAGTTCCAGAGCTCGGGTAAGCAGGGTCCGATGATAATCAGAACTGTAGGGTAATCCTGCAAATATATTCCGAGGATTTAATGAAATGGGGTTTCCATTCTCGGTAAATTCAAGGAGGCCATCCGTATAAAGGGTAAGCACATCGCCGCTCTGCAGTTGAACCCCCTGTTCTGCATACATGACATTGGAGGCAAATCCTATGGCAGACCCAGACACGGGGAGTTCTGCGATGGAAGCTCCACGCAGAATGCAAGGGTGACATTGGCCCGCATTAGCATAGAGTAAATATTGAGATTTTACATCTAGAATGCCCGCAAAAAAGGTTATTAAAAGCCCTGTGGTCCTTCGGAGTTCAAAGTTCATACGATCATTAAGCCAGCTAAGAAATGCTGCTGGAGTGATATTTTTAGATAAATTTGCCCGTACAAATTCCGGATAGATAATAGCCTTTAG
>JAAYUZ010000183.1 GCA_012517385.1 Treponema sp.
ATAACGATCCCGGAGGTTAATAAAAGAAATGCCGCCATGGTCCCGTTTGCGGTGGACCCATCCGTTTAAAATTACAGTTTTACCCGCATCGGCCTTACGCAGGTCCCCGCAGGTAACGGTTCGTTTCATTGTTTCCATAGAAGGTTACTATATATGGTCCCCGTCCCTGCGTGCAAGGGGGATATAACGTCCTTGGCAGCCTGCTAGTGGCGGCTTTGTCCCGTCCCTGCGCGCAAGGGGGATATAACGTCTTTGAAATTACTTGCAATCTGAAAAAAATAATGTAAGATTAATGGTGTCCCTAAGAAAAGGGACTATTTGAGGAGGTTGTATGAAAAGAAAAATAGGTCTCTTGCTTGTGGCTTTAACAGTTTCAGCATCCCTGGTATTTGCTCAGAACAGTGTTTCTGCTTATACCACTTTGGAGGAGCCTCTGGCTAAGGCTTTGTTTGAACAGTTTACCAAAGAGACGGGTATAACGGTTAACTTTGTCCGGCTTTCAGGCGGCGAGGCGGTTGCTCGGATGGAAGCGGAGAAAGCTAATCCTCAGGCCTCTATCTGGGTTGGCGGTGTAGGACTTGATCATATCACCGCAAAATCCAAGGGCCTTACCACCCCCTATAAATCCCGGGCTGCCGAAAATACCCCAGCCCAGTTTAAGGACCCGGAGAATTACTGGATTGGCCTGTATGTGGGCCCCCTCACATTTGTCATCAACCTGGACAGGGCCAAGGAACTGGGACTTCCGACACCGAAGAGCTGGGCGGACCTGCTTAAGCCAGAGTACAAGGGCAAAATCCGGATGGCCAATCCCAACACATCGGGAACTGCCTACAATGTTCTTACAACGATTCGATATATTTATAAAGGCGATGAGAATAAAGCCTTTGATTATTTAAAGAAACTCGATGCGAACATAGACCAGTATACCAAATCCGGTTCAGCTCCCGGCAAGAGCGTTGCAATCGGTGAAATCCCCATAGCCATTGGGTATGCCCATGATCAGGTAAAGCTTAAGGTGGAAGGGGCCAATGTTGCGATTATTCCCCCTGCAGAGGGCACTGGGTATGAACTGGCTTCCATGTCCCTGATTAAGGGCGGCAAGGATGCAGTGAACGCTAAAAAGCTCTATGACTGGATCCTTTCTTCCAAGGAAGCTCAAAAAATCTTTACCAAATGGTACGTGGTGCTGGTTGCAAAGGGCGCAGAAAAGCATCCTATGGCCCTTTCGATTAATGAAATTAAAACAGTAAACCAGGACATGGCTTGGGACGGAGACAAGGTAAATAAGGACCGGCTCCTGAAACGCTGGAATGATGAAATTGGTGTGAACCGCTAACGTTTAGTTCCGGTTTGCTGGGGACCTTTCGGCGGTATGGTACTATTGCCCCCGGAATGGTCCCCCTTATTTTTTTTCAGGAGCAATACATGATACCCCGAAAAAAATGGTATAAGTTAATTGGTGTTACCCTGCTTTTTGCGGTTCTGGATTTCTGGATCTATTCATCCCTGCTTGGTTCTTTCAGGGCATTAACAGAGAAGTCAAAATTTAAAGAAATCACCCTTTTTGCAAAGACTGCGCCTTTGGATTCTGAAGCAATTGAGCCCTGGGTTCAGGAACTTCCCAAGGTAGTTGATGGCAGCAGGGGGCTGTATTTTACTGTTTCTCCGGATACAGGGGATTTTATCCATGTTGCAGGGGATCCTGTTGCCAAAAATATATGGGAACGTCTAAAAGATACGGAGGATTTTAAAAAAGGTTTTGAGAGTGTTTATTATTTAGAAGCCTATAAGGGTAAACAATTTGTGCAGGACAAGGATGTACATACAGGACCGCTCCAGCTTTTCTTTGCACCGGTCCCTGATGAAAATGGTGCCGATGTACGGGGTGCACTCATTGTGTTATCGAGCCAGGGCGCGGCCGCCGAATTTGAAGGTCTTTTACGCAATCTGTGCCTTATTGCGTTGCTTCTATTTATCATTATTTACAGTGTAATTCTATTTTCCCGGGATCCCGTTACCGGGTATGGTATTTTGCTGCTCTTTGGCATTGCGGTCACCTTTATTGCCTATCCCCTGGCAGAAGCCCTGCGTCTGACTTTTATTAAGGATGGCGTCTTCAGTTGGGATATCTGGAAGGAGACCCTCTCTCCCCGTTACCTGGTTGCCCTCTGGGGTTCCATGAGGTTAGGAATCATAACCGCCAGCATATCAACCCTTATCGGATTTTTATTTGCCTTTGTAACCGAACGAACCAGCATCAAGGGTAAAAGGGTGATCAGTACCTTGGCCACCATGCCGGTAATTTCTCCGCCCTTTTCGCTTACCCTTTCAATCATTCTGCTTTTTGGAAATAATGGGCTTATTACCAAGCAATTATTAGGTTTACAAAACTTCAGCATATACGGTCTGGGGGGCCTGGTCCTTGTTCAGACTATCGGGATGTTCCCCATTGCATTTTTAACGCTTTCCAGTGTTCTAAAGTCCATCGATTCCACCGTGGAAGATGCTGCGATGGACTTAAATGCGGGCCGGTTCCATACCTTCTGGACTATTACATTACCCCTGGCTATGCCGGGTATTTTGTCCGCCTGGCTCCTGGTGTTTACCAATTCGCTGGCAGATTTTGCAAATCCCCTGCTGCTTTCAGGCTCCTATAAGGTCCTCTCTGTAGAGGCCTATATCGAGGTTACCGGCCGGAATAATCTGGGGGGCGGTGCAGCCCTGTCACTCCTCCTGCTTCTGCCGACCCTCACCGCCTTCTTTACCCAGCGCTACTGGGTGAACCGAAAGAGTTTTGTAACTGTTACGGGCAAACCATCGGTGCGTCTTACCGAATTGGCATCCAAACCGGTGCGCATCGCCCTGACAGCCTTTGTAGTCATCAGTCTCGGCTTTATCCTCGCCCTGTACGGTACTATTGTGGCTGGCTGTTTTGTTAAAAACTGGGGTATCGATTATACCTTTACAACCGCCAATATCGGTGAAGCCCTTTCCCGGGGCTGGCAGGCAATTCGTGATACGGTTAGTCTGGCAACAATCGCAACCCCCATTGCGGGTATCATAGCCATGGCAGCGGCGCTCATTCTTGTACGCCGCAGTTTTATCGGCAAACGGATTCTGGAAATTCTTCTTATGACTCCCTTTGCAGTCCCCGGTACCCTGGTTGGTATTGCCTATATATTAGCATTTAACAAGCCGCCACTTATTCTTGTTGGAACTGCGGCTATTATTGTTATCAATTATATTATCCGGGAACTGCCTGTTGGTATGGAAACGGGGATTGCGAGTCTCAGGCAGATCGATCCTTCCATAGAAGAGGCTGCCCAGGATCTGGGGGCTGACATGCCGACAGTCTTTAAGACAATTGTACTTCCCCTGGTACGGCCTGCCTTTATTTCCAGCATGTCCTATACCTTTGTCCGCTCCATGACTGCGGTCAGTGCGGTCATCTTCCTCATCTCGGCCCGCTGGTACCATTTAACCGTGCAGATTTATAACTTTTCTGAAAATCTCCGGTTCGGACTCGCCAGTGTGCTTGCAACAACCCTGATTCTTATTGTTTTAGCCGCCTTTGGTATCATGCGGCTCCTGGTCCGTGACCAGGGACTCACCGAAAAAACCGTGTCTCAGTAGGAGTTAAGTATGTCAACGAAAAACAGTGTATCCGTAACCCTGCAGGGGGTAACGAAACGTTTTAAGAATACTAAGGGCCGGCCCGATGTGATTGCGGTCCATGAATCTGACTTTGTAGTAGCCCCCGGCGAACTGGTAACCCTGCTGGGACCTTCTGGATGCGGCAAGACCACCACCCTCAGGATGATTGCGGGGTTTGAACTCCCCTCGTCGGGTAAAATATTCATTGGTAATGAAGATGTTACCATGCTGCCCCCTAATGCACGGGATACAGCCACGGTGTTTCAAAGTTATGGTCTTTTCCCCCACATGACGGTGGCAGAAAATGTCGCCTATGGCTTAAAACTCCGTAAGAAAAGCTCTGACGAAATAGAAAAAAAAGTCCAGGAAACACTGGCCCTTGTAGGCCTGGCCCATCTGGCAGACCGGGCTCCGGGGCGGCTCTCCGGCGGTCAGCAGCAGCGGGTAGCCCTGGCTCGCAGCCTTATCGTAGAGCCCTCGGTCTTACTTCTCGATGAGCCCCTCTCTAACCTGGATGCCCTGCTGCGGGAACAGATGCGGGTGGAGATTCGCCGTATCCAGAAAAGCCTGGGAATAACCGCGGTGTATGTTACCCACGACCGGATAGAAGCCAGGAGTCTTGCGGACCGGGTTATCGTAATGAAGGATGGAGAAATCCAGCAGATTGGCACCCCCCAGGAAATTTATGAGGATCCGGTTTCCACCTTTGTGGCCGGTTTTGTCGGCAAGGTGGTCCTTTTCCCCGTGGATGTGCTCGATAAGTCTCCTGCGGATGGGGCCGGCAGCGCTGGTCAGAGCTGGAATTGTAAACTCGGCAACCGCCAGCTTACCGTCAGCCGCTCTGCAGCGAAGATAGAACCCAACTCAAAGGCCATGTTGATGGCCCGGCCAGAGTCCCTGCGGCTTACCGAACCCGGTACGGGACTGGTAGATGGCCGGGTGAAGATGAATGTCTACCTGGGACACAGCATCGAATCCTTTATAGAAACCCCCTTTGGAGAAATGCTGGTACAGATTGATGATCCGGCGTCGAAAAAGGTTTATGCCGAAGGTAGTGCTGTGGCTATAACTGCAGATTCTGAACGGTTACGTTTGCTGTTCGCGACAAATCAATAGTCAGCGCCTGCGAGGAGGTTTTGAATGGATGTCCAGATGCTCACCGAAATGGATATGGTAATCCGGCTCCTTGCCGGTTTTGCTGCCGGAGGCATCATCGGCTTTGAACGGGCAAGCCGGCATCAGGTAGCGGGCCTCAGGACCCACATTCTCATCGCCCTTGGATCTACCCTGCTGATGATCCTTTCCATCTGGATCCCCCAGGAATTTAATATGCTGAAAAACGGGGATCCGGGGCGCATCGCCGCCCAGGTCGTCTCCGGTATCGGCTTCCTCGGCGCCGGAGCTATCCTCCGATTAGGAAACAATGTTAAAGGCCTTACCACTGCGGCTTCCCTCTGGTTTGTCGCAGGGGTTGGACTGGCGGTTGGTGCGGGTCTGTTTTTCGCTGCGGCTATCGCTGAGGCACTAGGGCTCTTCACCCTGGTTGCTCTGGACCTGGTGGAGAAAAAGCTGTTCCCCGCTGAGCGGAATAAGCTTTTGGAGCTTACCTTTAAAAGTGCGATTCCCGATACCAGGAAATCCCTGGAGGTTCTTTCTTCCTATGGGGTGCGGGTCCAATCCATTGATGTGGATCAGACCCTGACCAAGGGCGGAGGTTCCCGGATCAGGCTGCTTGTGGGGTTCCCGACTACCACGGACCTGCAAAAACTGAGCAAGGCCCTGAAGGAGACCGGCAACATCGAACGGATAGAGATAAAAGAAAAATATTGATGGGTTGAGGGTTCTTATGGTTCACACGGGTCTATAAGCCCCATATGGTCCGCTTGGGCTGCACTCCTCTGTGGCTGGTAAGGTGGCAGCCTGGCGTTTACGGTTTTGTGAGTTCTTCCAGCTTGCTCAGGTAGGTCAGGGCTGCTTCCCGGCTTGGGCCGCACATGGCCGGCTCCGGTTGCAGGGAACTGCAGACCTGGGGCCGTTCCGGTTTACCAAAGAGCCGGCACCGGTATGCTTCGTCCAGGTGGGGGCAGGGGACCCCCGCCGGTTTTCCCCTGGGCAGTCCCGGCAGGGGGCTTGAAATTGAGGGTGCAATACAGCAGGCCCCGCAGCCTGCACGACAGGTCTGTGTCTTGTCACTGGCTGAAAAGCCCTGAATCGTCGATCCGTTCATCAACCTGTTACACCAAACGAAGGGTGGGTATTCTGGGCTCCGTCAGCGATAGTGTAATGGGGAAGTCCTCCCGGTCGAGCAGCACCGGCTCCCCATCCATCTGGGCCAGAATTGGTTCGCTGTATCGAATGAGCACCTTTGCCGCGCTCAGCATGTGGGCTTCGCTCCGGTCAGCGTGCTGCCCTGAGGTAAACAATTTTTTCAGTTTTAGCTTCTTAAGGAGGGGCATCTCCTCTACTCCGCAGACATTACGATCATCGGGCAGTATTGGAATGCCCGCCCCATAGGTTCTGCGGCCGGAAATTCCGAAGGCAAGAAGGAGAAGTTTCTTTTCAAAGGCGGCGATACGGCGGCCCTGGGCGTCATAGGCTTCGATCCCCATTGGCTCTACACGATAGATGCGATCATAAAAGAGGGTTGCGATGTCGACCCAAAGTTTGTAGGAGTCTCCGGGGAGCTGCCCCTTCATTTTATTGGTCATGTGGGTTACGAAGGCGTCGAGGCCGACGGAAAGTATATTAAAGGCGAGGAAGGGTCCCTTCTGCTTGTCTTTGCCTGCGGTCCGTAGTTCCACCGCGGGGGTAAATACGAGGCGGCTCGGATGTACTAAAAGATCCAGGGCCTTGTCCAGGTCCCGTGCGTCGGCGCCGTCGTTGCCGGTGCCCATGGGGAGCCTCAGGATGGCAAAGCTGTTCCGCAGCTGCGGTGGCAGGTGATACAGGGCTGTCAGGGCTTCCAGGCTGGTGCCGTCGCCGCCGGCGGTAATGATAAGGTAAAAGGGAGCGGCCTCGGTTTTATGCTCCGGCTGGTTTGCCAGGGCTTCATCGATGAGGCTGCGTACCAGGTCCCCCGCATGGTTAGGCCGCAGGGTTGGGATAAGGCCCAGGGCGCCGAGTCGGCCCGTCCCCCGGTCTGCCTCAACCGCTGTCCGGGATGGCATGGCTGGCCCTGGCCGCTGTATGGTGGTCCGGGCCCGGTCCGCATATTCCCTGAGGATGGTCCGATGCTGTTTCCAGCGTTTTGCTATGGTAAAGCCCCCCGCCATGGGGTTTGCGATGATGGTCCACACGAGGGGACGCTCCGCCATGAGGGGAGTATGGGTGCACATGTCTGCCAGGTCAATGGCAAATTCTTCGACCGCCTGTATATCCTTCATGCAATATAGAGTCTCACAGTTTTTGTAATATCGTCAAGATTTGGGGCAGATCTTCTACACCGCTGACAAGGATGCCACCCATACCCAGTTTTAGCGGCAGGGCTATATCGATGTCATACCGGTCGCCGATGGCGATACAGTTCTCTGGCCGGGCCTGCAGGTCCTCCGCTGCCTTAAGGAAACTTTTATCATGGGGTTTGGAAACCCTAAAGGTATCAAGCCCCACAATGGCGGAAAACAGGTCCAGCACTCCGAGGGTGCTGAGGGTCCGACGGGCAATGTCGATGGGGTTGTTAGTCACCACTGCGAGGCCCGCCAGGTCCTTCATGGCGGAGAGGGTGCTCCGTAAACCGGTATCCGGGGCGAGAAAGGCCTCAGGGTTGATGAGCTCACTCCGCCAGCGGATACTTTCGTCTATGGGGATCCCCAGGGCTGCCATGGTGTTACCCAGGCTGAGGTTTTCACCCCCATGGGCCTGAGCCCAGGCCCGGCGGTATTCATCAATCTGGCCCTTCATGGCTTCATAGGAAAGGCCCCGCAGTGCCGCCAGGCGCCGGATTAATACCACATTCTGGTGCTCGGCATATTCGTGATGGGTATAGAGGGTTCCGTCCATATCAAAAATGAGGCCCGAAACCCGGTTCGGCAGATGATAGACCTTCATTCAAAAAACCGTTCCATTTTGTGCAGCATTGCTGTGTAGACTTCGAACCGTTCCGAATGGAGCGCATAGTGCCGCTGGACCGGTTCATACACTTCCTTTATTTTTACCGTCTGTTCTATGGCCGCTTCCAGGCTTGGGACGAGTCCCAGACCCTTCATGGCCAGACAGGCATTCCCGGCGAGCTCTCCGTCGGCAATTTCGGGAACCGCAAGCCAGCGGCCCGTCACATCGGCCTTAAACTGGTTCCAATAGGGGTTTTTCGCCTGTCCTCCGGAAAGCCGCATCCCTTCGATGCGGTACCCCTCCTTTTCCAGCCCTTCGATGGCGGAGCGGACCATAAAGGCGATGGATTCAATTACCGCATAGCCCAGTTCAGCCCGACTCGTAAGACCGGCGGTCGAAAAAAAGGCGTTGGATATCCGGAGGCTCCCTGAGGAACGGATGTCGGGGAAGAAAAAATCCCGGCCTTTACAGGTTTCCTGACACTGGAGAATTTCAGCCAGCATTTCCCGGTAATCCCGGTTTTCCTGCCCTGTAATATGCCGGAACCACTCAAAGAGCCGGCCCGTGGTGGGCAGCATGGCCCCCACATTCCAGAGCCCCGCTTGAACATGGGGCAGGGTCCGGTGATATCGGGAACGGCTCCCCTGTTTTGCACAGACATTGATGCCTTCGGAGGTTCCAGCCCGGTCGCAGACCATGCCTGGTAAGAGAACCCCCGTACCGATGAGGGCGGTGATAAAATCGGGTCCCCCTGAAATGATGGGAAGTCTCCTGGGTAAGCCGGTCCGTTCTGCCGCCGCAGCAGAGATGGCCCCAATGGGTTGTCCCTGTTCCACAAAGGGCGGAAACCGGTCCCCATCGAGGCCGTAGGCTGCGAACTGGGTCTTATCCCAGTAATAGGGAATATAGGCCTGGTTGGGGATCACCGTTACCGGTTCTGCCCCGAGGCGCCAGGAAAGCCATTCCTGGGTTGATAAAAACCGCCCGGTAGTTTCGTAGTGGGCTGGTTCTTTCTGGGCCAGGTAGGCCGCGTGGGGCAGAAAGAGGGAGGGTGCGGCGGCAGTATCTGCGATTCTGGCGACCCGTCCATCGTGCCAGTGCAGGGGCAACAGGGCCTGTCCGGTCCTGGTTACCGGAACCAGTGTGGGCCCGTTGCCGGAAATTGCGACCCCGGCCAGTTTTGCCCTGTTGCCCCGCAGCGAAAGTACGGCCTCCAGAGCCCCCACCGCGCGGGTAAAGGCATCCTCCCAGTCCGTGGCGAGGACGGTGCCGGATAGGACCCGTTCAGCAGGGTAGGGTTCCCGTACAAAGGCTAAAAGTTCTCCGGAGGTGGAAATAAAGGCGGCTTTCAGGGAGGAGGTTCCGATATCGGCACAGAGAAGATACGCCGCCTGTTCCATAATTTTCAGGTTTTTGCGATGAGTTTTTCTATTATATCCCGGTTATCCAGGAGGGAACTTAAGGATCGGCCATGGTGGAGCCGGGAAATAGTCTGGGCAAAAAGGCTTGTGATATTGACACTGGCATACCATTCCCGTTTCAGGAGATCCTCGTGGTATACCGCATTAGTCCCGATAATCCGGTAAAAGAGTCCTTCCCGGTAGGCCTTCTCAAAAAGCTCTATGGCTTCCCCTGAAAAGAAGGGGAGGCTGATGGCGCAGATTACATCCTTAGCGCCCTGGTCTTTAAGGAATTTCATCGCCTTAAGCAGGGTTCCGCCGGTTCCGAGCATATCGTCGGCCATAAAGACCGTCTTTCCCTGCACGTTCCCCAAAAGTTTAATTTCGGCGATATTGTTGTCCAGCGCATTCTGTGTGACCCGGGAATAATCCCGTTCCTTATAGAGCAGCGCCAGGGGTTTTTTTAGGCTCGTGGCATAGAATTTATTCCGGTCCACAGCCCCCGTATCGGGGGATACCACCACGAAGTCTTCCGTATGAATGTCGGTAATCTGGGAAAGTTTACGGATGATCTGATAGCTTGCATGGAGGTTTTCCATGTGGAGCATATTAAAGGCATTTTCTATTTCCCGGGAATGGATATCCAGGGTAATAATGCGGTCCACCCCCATGGCTTCCAGGATCTTGCCGATCCGGCTGGCGGTAAGCCCTTCCCGTCCCTTCTTTTTATGCTGCCGGGAGTAGGGATAGACCGGCAAAACCAGGGTAATTCGTTCAGCCCCCGCATGCTTTGCCGCATCAACGGTGACGAGAAGATTCATGATGTGGTCATTCACCGAGAGGACCTTTATATTTTTTCCTTCATTAAAGGGCAGCGGATGATGGTTTTCCACATCCTGGAAAATATAAATATCCTTACCCCGGATGGACTCAAGAATTTCAGCCTTAATCTCACCATTAGGGAAATAGGTGAACCGGGCAGGAATTTTAAAAGGCGGGGTACGGAATTTCTGAATGTCGCCGCTGCTGCTGTTATTGGCAACAACCACATCATTAGCAAAGTTAATCTGGCGGATTACGGTTTCCTTGTCCATGGTGTATCGTTTGGACAGGTTGGCCGCCTTGTTTTCAAACCTACGACGATAAAGCCGTTTAAGGTGAACAATTACCTCGTTGGCAAACTGTTCGCCCCCTGGACACGCCAGGATTCCTAGCCGATTGGGGTCTGCGTAGTTCATGGGTATCTCTGTGGTATCACATTAGTACCCTGGGGGTCAAGGTAGAGAAATTTGACATTAGGTTGCAAAGTTTGGCGGATAAACGAATTCTCGCGAAAGCTTAATGGCTGCTAAAAGGCTGCTACAAAGCTGCTACAAAGCCGCTGCTCAGGTTAGTTTTCAAGGATGGTAATTTCCACCCTTCGATTTTTTTGTCTCCCCGCTTCGGTGCTGTTATCGGCCAGGGGTTTCTCTGCCCCATAGCCGCGGACCACAATCCGGGTACTGGGCCGCGCTCCAAGCCCGATGAGGTACTCTGCAACCGCAGCGGCCCGTTCTTGTGAAAGCCTTTGCCGGCCCTCAGCGGTGCCTGCCAGAGCCGTATGTCCGCCCACGAGAATATCCCGGTCTGGATATCGTTTCAGGATCTCCGCAATCTGGTTCAGCTTAGCCTTCTCAGAGGGTAATAATATTGATGAATCGGCTTCGAACTGTATGTTTTCGAGACTTATGGTAACCCCTTCTGGAACAACACGGACGCTCGTATCCTGAAGTCCGCGGTTTGTAATATCCTGGGCTATATCCCGGGCAAGCTCTTCCCGGTTCATCGGTTTTGCTTCTATGATTTCAGCTTTGCCGCTACCCCGGTATTCGACGGTTGTGCCGTTTGATAATTCCAGAATGATTCGGAACTGTTCAGTATAGGCCACAGGCTGACCCAAATCACGGTTCCAATACAGGATCTGGTCCGAGGCTCCCATGATTCTTGTGGGCCAGAGGGTACCAGCAACCCGTTTGGGTTCTTCAAAAATCCGGTAACTTATGGAAATGGCAGGATACTCAACTCCCTGGTATTGTTTTGGGCCCAGGTAGGTATAGGTTGCAGTAAAGGGAATTCGGTATGGCTCTTTAATACCAAAACTGATAGAAAAATCATGGACCTCTTCGCCGGGGGCAGTCCATGATTCTCCGATTTGCAGGTCCTTATCGGGGAATATTGGCACATTACGGACTACGGGCATATAGTAATTCGGTGCTATGGTATATCGGCCAGAAACATCCCTGTCGAATACGGAATTGTATTCCTGGCTCCATTGAAAGGTCCTTCCAGAACCGACTCCTACTGAACGTTCGGAGGTTTGAAACACCGCTTCGTGCCGGCCAACGCCATCGGTAACGCTGGTTATGGTTACTGCAATTCGGTTCAATATTTCGGCTTGATGGCTTAAGGTGCGGTTTATGTAGACATCTTCTTCAACAGTAGAAAGAAAGCGGTATTTATCCCCCGCTGTATAGGAAAAATGGAATTTTTCCGCCCAGAGATTTCCTGTTATGGATAGAACCAGGCCAAGACTTACAATGAATAGTTTCTTGTTCATAGGAATGAATATACCACCTTTTCTTACCTTATCGGTTGCAATGGGGCTTCTTATTGACTTTTTTAGCAATTCACGGTACAAAAGAGTACCCTGGGCCCTTAGCTCAGTTGGTCAGAGCTGCGGACTCATAATCCGTAGGTCGCTGGTTCAAGTCCAGCAGGGCCCAGAAATGTAAAGCCGCCTTTAAGGCGGCTTTTTTGTTATCAGGTGCTGGACTTGAAACGGAGGGACCGCTATTTAATTCGTATCCAGTGCAAAACCTCGGTAAGTTTGGGCCGTTTTCCGTACATCAAAATACCGACCCGGAATATTTTGGCCCCAAGAAATCCAGCCCCGATCACAGAGGATATGATAATTCCAAGTGAGAGGGCTATTTCCCATAAGGGAGGCATGTGGACCAGAATCCGAACCAGCATAACGATAGGAGCTGTCATGGGGAAATAGGATAGTATCACTACAAAGGGACTGTTAGGATTCAAAATCATGGGACTTATCATGACCATGGGTATAATCAAAAAAATGATAAGAGGTAAAGCAAGCTGGCCCAGGTGGTGTTCGTCCTCTGCAGCAGCTCCCATGGCTGCATAACCCGCTCCGTACAGAAAGAAAGCCAAGATAAAAAATACGATAAGCCATACAAAGTTGTTTACCGATATGGCCTGGGGCATCTGTACATTAAGGGCAGGCCCTATAAAGGTTATCAGCGCAATTCCCATACCAAACCAAACCCCATACTGAATCAGACCTGCAATTCCGAGCCCTAGTATTTTCCCGAACATGAGTTCCCGCGGCGAAAGACTCGAAAGCATGATTTCTACGGTTTTACTTGTTTTTTCTTGCACAACTGACCGTCCTATGAGTTGTCCATACAGGAGTACCGTCATGTAGATCATCATGACAAAACTTAGAACGGTAAACAAAATTCCCAAATAGTCATCGCTGGTTTTGGTCTCTTCTTTCATATCTTTGCTGAGCTTAACCACCCTTAATTCGGGTTTGCTCAGTAAAACATTGACTGTTTCTGGCGTGAGCCCCAGTTCTTTGCTGTGCCATTCCACAGCTATAGAATTGAGCATTTCATTTATCATGCTGTAGAGTATGGCTTCCATGCCGGTGGAACTGTAAAAGCGTGCTTCCTCCTGCGGCCAGGCTTCTGGAATTTCCAGAAGTCCCGCATATTGTTCTGAAAGCACCTTTTCTTTCCCTGCTGAGAGGTCCGTAGTACGTAGTGGCGGTATGGCCTGACTGTCCAAGGCTCTGGCGATTCGCTCGTAAATATCGTTCATACTGGTATAAATAGCCACAGGTTTGTTTGGCTTGTTCATATCTGGATTGCTTGTGAGAAGTCCAGGCAAAACGGTAATTGCAAGGATCAGAAAGGGGCCTAACAGGGTAGTTATGACAAAGGTCTTATTGGCTGTAACTGCTTTCAGTTCTTTTATGATAACCGCTTGTAGTTTACGCATTGGCAGCCTCCTCATAGGTATTTCCGACTAACTGGACGAATATGGAATGAAGACTTGGTTCGATGAGCTGGAACCGGCGGACCCGGACTTTTCCTGCCAGGTCTCGATAGAGCAGCTCCGCAGCGTCAGTACCAGATAGTTCGGCCTCGGTCCAGCGGGGAAAGGTTCTGGCTCTTTTTACGTAGGGAAGCTTTTCTATAAAGGAACCATCGCCGTCAAATTCAATTTGAACCGTGTTGGTTCCGAAACGGCTTTTAATGTCTGACAGGGAACTAGAAAGAACTGATTTTCCCTTATTGATCAACAAGATTCGTTCGCAGATCCTTTCGGCATGGTCCATGATATGGGTAGAAAAAATGATGGTTTTTCCGGCGTTTTTTAGCTCCAGAAAAATTTCCAGAAGCAGGTTTTGGGAAATCGGATCCAAACCGGAAAAGGGTTCATCAAAGAGGAGTACCGGCGGATCATGAATAATCGTACCAATAAACTGAACCTTTTGGGCCATCCCCTTTGACAGTTCTTCAATTTTCCTGTTTTTCCATTCCTCTAGGTCAAACCGCCTAAGCCAGCTTTCTATCCGTTCTTCGGTGAGCTTCCGATCGGCTTCTTTTATCTCCGCAAGGAATAAAAGCAGGTCCTTAACTTTCATCTTTTTATAGAGGCCCCGTTCTTCGGGGAGATATCCGATAAGATTCTTATCCGGTTCCGAAAGCGGTTTTCCGTTGAATGTGATGGTTCCCGAGTCGGGGGCAATGATGTTCATAATCATTCTGATTGTGGTTGATTTGCCCGCACCGTTTGGGCCGATAAGACCAAATATTTCTCCGGGCCTTACCGAAAAGCTGATGGCATCTACAGCTCGGATCGATTCAAAGGATTTCGTTACATTTTGCACTTCTATCATTACTTTCTCTCCTGTAAGGGGATGTGATCATATTCTGCAATATACATCAGAGTTGCTGCAAGGAGGAAAATGTAAAACAACACTGAAAATCTTAAAAAACGTGCTATAATTATAGATATATTATGCATGGAGGTGCCCATGAAAACCCTGTGGAAGGGCCATGCAAATCCACGGGTTGGTCTTGGGATGATCCTTGCAGCGGTTTGTTCCGCCCTATTCTTTACTGCTTGTCCGTTGTCTGAATCTCCTGAGACTGAAATCCCTGATTTGTCTGGCTATTGGTTTGCCGAAAATATTTCGGTACCGAGCGAGTCGGGGCCAGTGTCCGGACGTGGACTGGCCATTATTGAAAATGGTTCCATCAAGTTCCTTTCCTTTAATTTGCAGGGAGACCAGCTTGCGGGAATGCGGGGGACCTATACTAACAATGAAGACACTATGACAGTCCAGGTTGCTGCAACCTATGATACAGAAAAGCAAAACTGGATTGATGAAACATCCTCAGATGTGATCCCTTATACCCTGGTAAACAATGTGCTGACTATGGATATTCCCGGTCCAAGTGACAGTACCATCACTGTTCCCTTCACAAAGATCGCCGCTCCTCTCCGCCCAGATGTCTGGGTCGGCACCTGGTCCGGAACCTGGGGCACAAACGATGGTACAGCTGAAGCAACGCTGCAAGGTGAAGGCAGTTTCATGTTCAGCTTTGATCTTGGTGATGATCAAACAATAGATTTTTTACAAACTGGCATCTGGCAGGTGATCACATTCAGCAATACTAACTATTTGGTGCTCCATATTACAAATCAAACAATCAACTCTGAGCCTGCAGTTGTGGATTTTTACGGACTTACCAAGGCGACCTTAAGCTCCAATAATACCCATGCAACAATTGAAACCTCTATGGGTAACCTGGAATTGACTAAGCAGTAATCACCGCGCGTTTTTGCTCCCTGTTGCTCTCCTGGATTCCGATGAAGAATCCAGGAGAGTGCCTTATAAGCACACTTCATCTGCTCTTTTGCTCTGGAAAGCACCCCCACTGTAACCTATACTTTCAGTATGCAACAGGAAATAACCGCACCCTGTCTGCTTCTGGACCAGGCAGGACATCTGACAAAAGAAGGCTGGGCCCGGCATCCCTACTGGGAATATAGGAGAGGGGACATACACGCAGGGCTCCTTCGTATCAAAGAATGGGATTATTACATGGTTTACTCCCACCGGGGCCGTTTTGGTCTCAGTGTTACCATAAGCGATCTGGACTATCTTGGATTGGGAGCCCTCTGTTTCTTTGATTTTGAGAAGGCCTATTATCATCAAATTGATGAAATGAAGATACTTCCTATGGGGAAGCTGGGTCTGCCCGCCGACTCTGACGCGGAGGCTGTTATACAGTGGGAGAGTAAAAAGCTTTCCCTTACGTATTCCAAAAACAAGGGCCAGCGAAGGATCAGTTTTAGCTGCCCCGAACTTGTGGATGCCGCCGGTATCCGCGGAATAACGGGGACTATTTTGTTGGAACAGCCGGATAGTCTAGAAAGCACCGTTATTGCCACCAGCTGGAAAGAGAACCGCCGGGCCTTTTATTACAACAGAAAGATTAACTGCATGCGCTCCAGCGGTTCCTTTACGATTGGAAGGAAAACCTATCAATTTGACCCCCAGGATGATATGGGAAGCTTTGACTGGGGAAGGGGAGTGTGGACCTATAAAAACACCTGGTACTGGGCTTCCCTTTCGGTACTGCATGGGCAGACTCCGCTGGGCCTTAACCTTGGGTATGGTTTTTCCGACCGCAGCCCCGCATCGGAAAACACCATCCTCTATGACGGCCGTATTCACAAACTTGAGGAGGTTACCTTTCACTTTAACCCCGAAAATCACCTGGAGCCCTGGCATTTTACCAGTTCAGATAAACGGCTCGAACTTACCCTGCATCCTATTCTGGACCGACAGTCCGCCTTTGATTTAAAGATTCTTAAATCTTTCCAGCATCAGGTGTTTGGTTCTGTATCAGGCTGGCTTATTCTGGATACTGGCCAGAAGATCGAACTGGAAAACGAAATCATGATGACCGAACATGTGGTTAACCACTGGTGAGGGTGGTGAGGTAATATATCATTATCCTGGCCCCATGGTCCCCACATGCCGGTAGCCGCGGATTTCTATTCCCTGATAGAGATAAGGAGTTTCCGGGGAGCCTGTGAAAAGAATATTACGGCACGGTTTATTAAGTAGTTTCTGAACTTTAATAAGGGAACTAAGGAAATCTGGATGAAAGGTAGCAGCACTTATTATTTCCCCTAAAATAAGCTGTGTACCTTCATCAATAATGAGATCCACCTCTAAACCTCTTTGATCCCGATAATAGTACAAATTGTCAGGCAGTCCCTGGTTATATCGCTCCTTCAGCAATTCTGTCACCACAAAGCTTTCAAATACTTGTCCCCTCAGTGGATGTAAGGAAAGCACCGAAGGATTAAAAATATTCAGGAGATAACAGAGCAGACCTGAATCCAGAATATATATCTTGGGACTTTTAATCAGTCGTTTTCCCAGATTTGCAAAATAAGGACGTAATTTATAGATAATATTACCTTGCTCAAGGACACCGATCCAACTCGTTATGGTGTTGTTGCTGAGCCCGATTTCGCTCGCCAGAGCTTGAATATTTAAAATTTGCCCGGACCTTCCTGCTAGCAAGCGTAAAAACATATCGAATTTTGACCATTCCTTTATATTAAGGATGTTTCGAACATCCCGCTCAAGATAGGTAGCCACATAAAAGGAAAGCGCTTCGGTGGGCTGTAATTTTTTATCATGAATTCTTGGAAAAAAGCCGTGATACAATAATTCATCCAGGTTCGGTACTGACTCTGGGGTGCTCCCATACAGCTCTGAATATGAAAAGGGTAAGATCCGGCCGATTGCGGTGCGTCCTGCAAGCGATTGTGTAATGTGATGCATGAGCTCAAACTGGGAACTTCCTGTGAGGACATAGAGGCCGGTCTTTTTGGTTCTATCTACCCAGGTTTGAATAAAAGAACAAAGTTCTGGTACCCGTTGAATTTCATCAATTACCGCACCCTCAGGGTACTGGGTCTGAATAAACTGTGGGTCTCCTTGCACTAAACGCCTTGTAGATATGTACAAAATTGCAATGCAACTGAAATAATGTACAAGTTTGTTTAGCAGCACTGGGGAAGTCTTGCAAAAATAGAAAGGCCATTTTACAATAGGATTAACATCACAGGTCCTGTGATAAATAACC
The DNA here is from genome assembly GCA_012517385.1 of Treponema sp. Taxonomy (GTDB): domain Bacteria; phylum Spirochaetota; class Spirochaetia; order Treponematales; family Breznakiellaceae; genus Gracilinema. The sequence goes on from JAAYUZ010000183.1 coordinate 17,351, forward strand.
CCGGTTAATGCGTCCGTTGGAGGGTAGGATTTACGGACAAATGTGGAGCGGTTCCGCCGAATTAGGGGCTGACCGTCAAAACCGGCATGGTTAAACTTCAATTAATACATAAGTCTTTTGGACCCGCAGGTTCATCAATCTTATAGTATGAGGAGGTTTATCCATGGATCCTGCCCTTACGATCATTACCGATACAACCCTGACCTATCAGCAAAAGGTGGCTGGACTTGCCCGGGTCGGCGAAGCAAGCACAAATCCCCTGCACATTTCAAAGGAAACACAAGCCTACAGGGACGCTGGAGTCATCTGCGATCTCAATGAGGGGTCTGCGCCGTACAGACCCCGTTATGTGGTGCCCGACTACCGCCGTTACATGGAGCAGGGCTCTGCATTTCTTGCGGTGTCTCCGCCCCGGGATATCTGGGAAGCGACCGCTGCCCTCCTTATCCTTTACCGCCATGTGCCCAGTATCACCACCTTTCCCGTTTATCTGGGGGACATTGACAGTCTGCTGGAGCCCTTTGTCCGCTCCGAAGAAGAAGCCAGAAAAGCTATAGGCCTCTTTCTGCTCCAGATAGATAGAACCATCAACGACTCCTTCTGTCACGCCGATATAGGACCTGAAGAAACAGTTGCGGGCCGTCTCATTTTAGACCTGAGCCGGGAACAGAAAAATGCGGTCCCAAACCTTTCCCTAAAACTGGACCCGGTGCGGACCAGTGAAGCCTTCCTCCTCAGGGCCTGTGAAACCGCCCTCGAGGTAGCCAAACCCAGCTTTGCGAATCACCCCCTCTTCTCAGAAGAGTTTAAAACCCTGGGCTTTGATGATTATGCCATTGCAAGCTGTTACAACGGTCTCCCTGTGGGCGGCGGTTCCTGCACCCTGGTTCGGATGAACCTGGCCCGGCTTGTTCCCCTTGCCAGGGACCTGAATCATCTCCTGGAGACCCTGCTCCCCGATGCGGTACAGAAGCAGTTAGAATATATGGATGAACGGGTCCGGTTCCTCATGGAAGAGTCTCATTTCTTTGAGTCAAGTTTTTTGGTCGAGGAAGGTCTTATACACCGGGACCGATTTACCGCCATGTTTGGCATTGTGGGTCTTGCTGAACTGGTGAACCGTTTCTCCCCTTCGGGCCGGTTTGGCCATTCGGACGCTGCCGACGCTTTGGGGCTGGACATCATCGACCGAATCAGTCGTCAGATACAAAGCCATCAACATCCGCTGCTTAAAGCCGCCGGCGGCAGGTACCTGCTCCATGCCCAGGTCGGGATCGACTCAGACCAGGGGGTAAGCCCCGGCTGCCGTATCCCGATTGGGGATGAACCAGAGTTGAGTGAACATATCATCCGTTCTGCTCCGTTCCACCGGTATTTCCCCAGCGGCATCGGAGACGTTTTCGCCTTTGAACCGACGGTTAAGACAAACCCTGCCCACCTGATGGATATTGTCAGGGGAGCCATGAAAAGCGGCCTCCGGTACTTCAGTGCCTATGCGGCCGATGCGGATGTGGTCCGTATCACGGGGTACCTGGTAAAGCGTTCCGAGATAGAGCGGCTGAATCAGGGTAAAGCTTCATTACAGGACACAACAGCCCTGGGGCGGAATGCGGTGAATAATCTGGGAGTGCTCGAGCGGCGCCTTCGGTCCTGAGTTTTATGTGATATAATGGTATGGTTGAATCAAAATACATGAGCCCCGTACCGGATACTCCAGCTGAAGATAACCCAACAGGCCTTGTGGCAAAGATACTCCCTTCCAGCGCTGTGGATGGGCCGGGGAACCGGGCTGTGGTCTTTCTCCAGGGCTGCGATTTTAACTGCAAGTATTGTCATAACCCCGAAACCCGCAGCAGCTGTATCCACTGCGGTCTCTGTGTGCCTGCATGCCCTGCTGGGGCTCTTTCGGTGTACGAAGGAAAGGTATTCTGGGATTCAGAGCGCTGTACCGACTGCGGTACCTGTCTGCAGGTCTGTCCCCATTCATCTTCTCCTAAGGCGCAGACCCTTACGGTTACTGAGGTCTTGCAGCGGCTGAGCCGGTACTTTCCTTTTATCCGGGGGCTTACCATTTCTGGCGGCGAATGCGGCCTGCAGGCTGCCTTTCTTACCAGTCTGGTCCGCCGCGCACGAAAGATTCATCAACTTGGATCTCTTATCGATACCAATGGTTCTACCGATTACAGCCGGCTCTCCGAACTGGTAGAAGATGCGGAAGGCTTTATGCTCGATGTAAAAGCCTGGGATGGGGCGGAACATAGGGCCTTAACGGGTGCACCAAATGACATGGTGTTAAAAAACCTGGAATATCTAGGCCGTCTTGGAATGCTGTACGAAGTGCGGACCGTGGTGGTTCCCGGTCTGTTTAATGCGGAACAAACGGTTTGCGAGGTAAGCCGCGCTCTCGTGTCCTGCGGGAGCCGGGCCCGCTATAAAATTATTGCATTCCGGCCCCAGGGGGTGCGGCCCCAATACCGGGACCTTCCGCAGCCGGACAGGAAAGAGCTTGTCAAGCTAGCCATGCTAGCCAGATCGATGGGGGTGCAAGAGGTTGTCATGGTGTGAACTACGGGTTTATCTTCGGTTTGGTTTAGTATCGTACATGTACTGACTGGTTTTTTTTCTGCGCTTTACCATGTACATATCCTGATCGACCCGCTTAATAAAATTGTCGATGGTATTATCTTGAAGCGGGTCAAATATACCCATGCCGATACTGTAGGTAAGGTTATAAAACTTGCCTGCACTGGCATTAAATTTATCCGCATTTTGGTGGATCCGGGAAGCAAGGTTTTCCAGGTTTGTCTGATCGGTCGTATCAAGGACAATGACAAATTCGTCCCCCGCATACCGGGCCACAAAGTCTGAATTGCGTACCGAAGATTTAAAAATACGGACACTTTCGATAAGAGCCTCGTCCCCGGTTTTATGGCCAAACTCATCATTGATACTTTTAAAGTTATCCACATCGATGAGGAAGGCTGAAAAGGTTTTGTTTGGTTTACAGTTTCGTAATTTATAATGCAAATATTCATCTAAACTTTGTCGGTTATAAGCCCCGGTCAGGTAGTCCTCAGTCAATTTTTTATGTTGAAAAGCGAGTCCAAGAGCGACAATTCCCAGGCTAATAAAGGGCCAGGTGAGGGTAAACCCTGGAAATAAAAACTGGAATAGACTTGCCAATAAAGCAGGGACAGGCACGACCCACATCATAAGATACACGATCGTATCGAGCCTGTTCTTTTTTTGTAAAAGTGTATATAGAACCACTGCGATAGGAATGTATTGCAAAATGAACATCAGGGGCAAAAGAAATTGCCGGTGATAGTTGCCCTCTGCATCAATGGTGAAAAACACCGGCACCCAAATATTGATGAGCGGGAGCATAAAGGTGATTCCTATAAAAGGCAGCCACTTTAAAAGGATTATTTTTGTCCGTTTCCGGTCGTTATAGAGAAATGAATCGACCAGCAGCACATATAAAACAAGGGGTATACTTTGGATCATATGATACAGGGTATTAATAATCCAGTTCAGCCATGCCCACTGGGATTTTCCGTTACAGAGAATATAGGGGATCTCCAGAAACAGCATGAGTGTGACAGAGCCGGTTAATAATAAAAAGAGCCTATTCTGGAGATTTTTTCCCCTGTTCTTGGCGGATAAAAAAATAAAGACAAAAATCATGAGGACAATAGAAAAGAAGATGATGTCCAGTCTCAGGATGTATTCGATCATCTATCTGCTCCTCCCAGCAGGGGCTGTTAAATATCCTCCAGCAAGCTATAGATTCGCTTTTTATATAAAAAAAGCAAGCGAATTGGAATAATTATGAACTCCGGCTATTATAAGCTTCTCTTTAACAAAAATTGCAAACATCAACGGTTGCTCTTTCAAAGCTCCCTGAGTTTGAAGGAGCCTCATATAGTTCCATTTTGGAGTTGACATGGTGCAGGCGCAGCAGTATTATGGTTTGTACACTGTGCGAACATATCGCAGGTTGTAGTATACTTTACTATTTTCTAGGCATTACTGAACCGAGAGGAGCTTCTATGCAGTATGGTTATTTTGATGATGAACACCGGGAGTATGTAATTACCAAGCCTGATATTCCCGTATCCTGGACTAATTACCTGGGAGTAAAGGATCTCTGTGCCGTTATTTCCCATAATGCGGGAGGCTACCTTTTTTATAAAAATGCCCAGTATCATCGGATTACCCGGTTCAGGCCGAATGGGGTTCCCCTGGATCGCCCGGGCCACTATATCTATATCCGGGATGATGATACGGGAGAATATTGGTCTGTTTCCTGGCAGCCCGTTGGGAATGATCTTTCCCAGGCTAAGTACCAGGTGCGGCATGGTCTTTCCTACTCGGTGTTTTCCTGCGAGTACCAGGGTATAAGGGCTGTGCAGACCCTCTTTATCCCCCTTGAAGATCCGGTGGAACTCTGGAATGTGGTACTGGAGAATACAGGCGATGTTCCGCGGAATTTGAGCATCTTTTCTTACTGCGAGTTTTCCTTTAATCATATTGATATTGATAACCAGAACTTTCAGATGAGCCTGTACTGCAGCGGTTCCAGCTGCAGTGAGGGTATCATCGAAATTGATCAGCATTATAATCCCGAAGGTTTTCACTTTTTTACCAGTTCCTTTGAACCCGATGGGTTTGATGCGGTCCGGGACAGCTTTATCGGCCCCTACAGAACCGAGACGAATCCTCTGGCGGTGGAGCGGGGATACTGCAGCGGAAGCACTGAACTGGGAGGAAATCACTGCGGCGTTTTACAAAAACGGCTCCGCCTTGAGGGGGGAGAAACATCGCGGCTTATCTTTCTACTCGGTGATGGGGACCGCTATGTTGCTGGGGCCCTGCGGAACAAATATGGCGATCCATCTGTGGTAGATGAAGCTTTTAATGCCCTTCACCGGTACTGGGAAACAAAATGCGCTGCCTTTCAGTGTAAGACCCCCCATCAGGGCATGAATACTATGGTGAACATCTGGAATCTGTATCAGGCGGAGACCAATGTAGTATGGTCCCGTTTTGCTTCCTTTATTGAGGTGGGAGGCCGGACTGGCTTGGGGTACCGGGATACGGCCCAGGATGCCATGTGTGTGGCCCATTCAAATCCGGAGAAGGTTCGGCAGCGGCTCATTGAACTATTGCGGGGTCAGGTTCAGGCGGGCTATGGGCTGCATTTATTTGATCCAGACTGGTTTGATCCGGAGAAGCCCCGCAGCGGAGGTTTTAAGTCCCCCACGGTGGTGCCCACACCGAATCTTAAGGATGTCATTCATGGCCTGGAAGATACCTGTTCAGATGACCACCTGTGGCTGGTTCCATCAATCTGTGAATTTGTAAAAGAAACAGGGGACAAGGATTTTTTCGACATTCCAGTGAGTTTTGCCGATGGGGGAACTGCCTCGGTCTATGAGCACATGAAGCGGGCTTTGGACTTTTCTGCTCACCAGGTCGGGGCTTCCGGTATCTGTAAGGGACTCAGGGCAGACTGGAACGACTGCCTTAACCTGGGGGGCGGTGAGAGTGCCCTGGTGTCTTTCCTCCATTACTGGGCTTTGGAAGCCTTTATTGAGGCCGCAGATTTTCTGGGCCGGAAACAGGATGTTCAGACCTATCGGATATTGGCTGACCGGGTAAAGGATGCCTGTGAACGGGAACTCTGGGACGGTGAATGGTATATCCGGGGTATTACAGCCCAGGGGAAAAAGATCGGCACCCAACAGGATCGGGAGGGCAAAGTTCATCTGGAATCGAATACCTGGGCGGTTATTTCGGGAGTGGCCCGGGAGGAACGGGCCCGATCTGCCATGGATGCGGTGGATAGGTACCTGTATTCACCCTGGGGCTTACACCTGAATGCTCCCAGTTATACCGAAGCCGATGACAGTATTGGTTTTATTACCCGGGTGTATCAGGGAATTAAGGAAAATGGAGCTATCTTCAGCCACCCTAATCCCTGGGCCTGGGTGGCTGAATGTAAGCTGGGCAGGGCAGACCGGGCAATGAAATTGTACGATGCCCTCCTTCCTTATAATCAGAATGACAAGATCGAGATTCGGCAGGCCGAGCCCTATTCCTACTGCCAGTTTATCATGGGCCGAGATCATAGCGCCCATGGACGGGCCCGGCATCCCTGGCTGACCGGCAGCGCCGGCTGGGCCTATTTTGCGGTTACCCACTGGCTGCTTGGCATCCGGCCCGGTTTTGATAGACTTATTATCGATCCTTGTATTCCTTCGGACTGGAAGGAATTTTCAGTCCAGCGGCGCTGGCGGGGGGCCATATTCAATATAACGGTCCTGAATCCCCTGGGCATAATGAAGGGGGTACAACAAATTGTACTGGATGGGGAGAACATCTCCGGGCCCATACCGCCACAAGGGCCTGGCAGCAACCATGACGTTCTGGTTGTGATGGGATAGGTTTTCTGCTTGTAAATTTTACTATGGCTCCTTAGACTTGTGGTATGAGACGGGTTGTTGTAGGTACTATACTGGTGCTCCCCTGGAGAAAGCATGATACCCCATAATCATTGGCTCCGTTCTATCTGGAACTTGTTAATGCTTTTTGTAATTTTACTGTTCCTCTTTGATATTTCATACCGGCAGGTATTTCATCTGTTTTCTCCCGATGCAGGGTATTGGGCTCTCGTAGGTTTTTTTATTGCTGATATTGTTCTTAATTTTTTTACAACCATTAAGCGGGGGCATATTCGTATTGAAACACCTGCGGAGGTTCGTCGTTTTTATGTTAGAACGTCCTTTTTTATAGATATCCTTTCTGCATCGCCGATAGAAGCCTTCCTTTTTTGGATCTGGGGACCTTTAGGAATCCAGGGACCTGCAGTTTCTTCTCTTTACCTCCTTATCCTTTCCATTACACTTATAAAACTGTTAAAAGCAGGAAGAATCTTTAAATATTTACAGGAGTCTCTTGGCATCATTCCGGCAGCCCGGCGGCTATTACTTTTTGCGTACTGGTTAGTGGTCGCTATTCATATTATTGCCCTGGGCTGGATCTGGATTGGCGCGGGAGAAACAAATCGTCCCTTTATGGATCAGTATCTGCGAGCCCTGTATTGGGCAACCACCACGATAGCGACCATAGGATATGGGGATTATACACCGGATCATAACAGTAATGTGCAGATAATTTATACTGTCATCATCCAGCTTTTCGGGGTGGGTATGTTTTCCTATGTCATCGCCAATGTGTCCAGCCTCGTGGCAAACCTGGATGTTGCTAAGAGTACCTACCGCCGTCACCTTGATGAGGTTAATGCATTCCTGCATGCCCAAAGAATACCGTCCCAATTACAGGAACGGGTACGGGACTATTATTCCTACCTTTGGGAACAACAGCGGGGTGTCAGCACCATGCAGGTTTTACAGGAATTCCCGCGGAGCCTAAGCCAGGAAATCCTTCTGCATCTGAACAAAGAAGTCATAGAGCGGGTAGAATTGTTCCGAGGTGCCGATGAACTTTTTATCCGGGAAGCCATGCAGCTTCTTAAAAGCGAGGTTTTTCTTCCCGGTGAGTATATAATCCGGCAGGGAGAGTATGGGGACTGTATGTATTTCCTTACCAGCGGAACCGTACAGGTTGTTGCAGATGGGATAGAAATAGCCCGTCTCGGACCTGGTTCTCCCTTTGGTGAGACCGCCCTGATAGAACAGGGCCGAAGAAATGCGAGTGTTATCTCAATAGGCTACAGTACCGGTTACCGGCTCGCAAAATCGGATTTTGAAGGTCTCAGGCAGAAGTACCCTGAGTTTGATGCGCATATTAAAAAGGTTGTCGAAGGCCGTAAACAGAGATAGCGCCACAATACTGAACCGGAAGCTCTTGACCTTTTTTTATAAAATTGATATTTTGCAAACAGTTCCTGTTACTGCGGTTTAACAACATTGTTTAACATCTGTGTCGTTCCCAGGCGACCGGTCGAAGCCCCGCACCAATTCGATCGACAGCGCCGCAGTTCAGGTTGCCTTCCGGGTTTTCTCACCTCCTTTTCCCGGAAGGCTTTTTTTGGATTTTAATTTGACAAATTTATAAAATATGTTATATTGGCAGTATGGAGTATATGCCAATGGAACTGGAACGAACCTTGCCTCTGGTTATTAAAGCCAGAGCTGAAACCATGCCTCAGATTAATATCCAATATTCTAAGGATGAATCGGGGCAATTTAACGCAAAAACCTATGAATCTTTTTTTAAGGAAGTGCAGATTACCGCTGCGGGGCTCCTTGAACTTGGTGCAAAGCGCGGCTCCCACATAGGGCTTATTTCTGATAACCGTCAGGAGTGGCTTGTCACCGACATAGCGGTCCTTTCTATTGGTGCTGCGGATGTGCCCCGGGGCTGCGATTCTACGGATAAGGAAATTGCCTACATTCTTGGGTTTTCCGAATGTACCCTGTCCTTTGCCGAAAATTCCAAACAGGTAGAAAAAATTCTTTCCCAAAAGGACCAGATGCCCCTGTTAAAAACCCTGGTTGTGTATGACCGATTTGATGAGGGGCTAAAAACTAAGGCTGCATCGTGCGGCGTAAATCTGCTTCATTTTTCTGAGTTACAGGAAAAGGGGCAGCGGAGATATGAGAAAAATCCAAGAGAAGTCCTTGAAGAAATTGAGAAGGGGCAGCGGGATGACCTGGCAACCATCATATTCACCTCAGGTACGACTGGAGAACCAAAGGGAGTTATGTTAAGCCATGGGAACTTCCTGCACCAGCTGCCGAGTCTACCCCTTATCGCGGATCTTAAACCCGGCGATATATGGCTTTCGGTGTTACCAGTCTGGCACAGCTTTGAACGGATTATGCAGTATGTAGCTCCCTGTTATTATAATGGTATTGCCTATTCCAAGCCGGTCGGTTCCATCATGCTTGCGGATTTTAAAGCGGTTCGTCCCCAATGGATGGCCAGTGTGCCCCGGATCTGGGAATCGGTCCGGGATGGGATTTACCGAAATATCCGTCAGCATGGAGGATTAAAAAAGACACTCTTTAACTTTTTTGTATCGGTGGGTACGGTCCATGCCTATATGCGGAATATGACATTGGGGCTGCTCCCCAATTTTCATGGCCGAATCCGAATCTTAGATACAATACTGGGCTTTATACCATGGATACTCTTAAGCCCTCTAAAAGCTCTGGGAAACCTGCTCGTCTTTAACAAACTAAAGGCCCTCCTTGGGGGCCGCTTTAAGGCTGGAATCTCCGGTGGTGGAGCATTGCCTGCCCAGGTGGATAAATTCTTCAGTGCCGTAGGAATTACCCTGCTCGAGGGTTATGGCCTTACTGAAACCGCTCCTGTTATTGCCTGCCGCAGGATGAGCAACCCCAGACCCGGTTGTGTCGGTCAGATCATTCTGGATACGGAGGTTATGATTGTAGATGATCAGGGCCATAGTCTTCCTCCGGGGCATCAGGGGCTCATTATGGTCCGGGGCGGCCAGGTTATGAAGGGCTATTATAAAAAGCCCGAACTGACCGCAAAGGTGCTTTCTCCCGATGGCTGGTTTAACACGGGAGACCTGGGTATGCTTACCTATGATAATGAAATAAAGATCACGGGCCGTGCAAAGGATACGATTGTGCTGCGGGGTGGGGAAAATGTTGAACCCGCACCTATAGAAGCAAAAATCAACGAAAGCGAATGGATTTCCCAGTGCATGGTGGTCGGGCAGGACCAGAAGTATCTGGCAGCCCTTATTGTACCAAAACAAGATGCCATTATGGCCTTTGCACAGGAAAACAATATTCCCATTGTTGACTATGAAACATTACTACAGCAGCCGGAAATTAATGAACTCATTGCCAATGATGTGGCAGACCTCGTCGGTCCCCATACTGGTTTTAAGCCCTTTGAACGGGTATTCAAATTTAAACTGCTTGCAAAACCCTTCGAAGTAGGCCGGGAACTTTCCCATAAACAGGAAATCATGCGGCACCGGGTGGTGGAACTCTATAAAAAGGAAATCGCCGAGTTATTCGAGTAAAACACATACATCTAAGGTTGCTCTTTCAACACTCCCTGAGTTTTGAAAGAGCCTCAATTGAAGGCGGTCCTGAATCTGAAACGGTGAGGGGCCGCTTTTTAATCAAAAATCTCAAAAAACACCATTGCTTTATATGTAAAAAATACTATAATGAAAACGATTATCATGGAACCAGTAAAACCCTTTGTCGTTATAGTAGATGATATTCAGGAAAACGTGCGGATTTTACATCACGCCCTTAAGGATGAGCCCTATTCTTTTGCCATTGCCTATTCCGGTAAAGAACTGTTGCATATTCTCGAAACCCGTTCGGTCACATTAATTTTGCTCGATGTCATGCTCCCCGATATAGATGGATTTACATTGGCCAAGCAGGTACTGGCTAATGAACGATATCGGGAAATTCCCATCATATTTGTGACCGCCCGGGCTGAACAGGAAGACCGAATTCGGGGGTTCGAAGCTGGAGGGGTAGATTATGTCTCCAAGCCCTTTGACAATCGTGAGATTTTGGAACGGGTTCGGACCCATGTCAATTTACGGCTGGCTTTAGAAGAGCAAAAACGGCTGAACCGGGAACTGCAGGCCGCTTTGGACCGGGTTACAAAACTCGAAGGTATTATCCCAATTTGTTCGAGCTGCAAGAAAGTCAGGGATGATGAAGGGTACTGGACCCAGGTGGAGCGCTATATCTCTGAACATACGGGAGCCATGTTCTCCCACAGCCTTTGTCCAGATTGCGCATCCAAACTATTCCCAAAGGATGTTCTGGATGAAGATTCAAAGTAACATAAAGGTCCTTCTTTTCATAGTTATAACAATTCTTGGTACGTCTCTCTTTGCACAGGAACTCCGCTTTGAACATCTGGATAGACCAGAGGGTCTCCCCCATTCAGGGGTTTCCGCAATTGTTAAGGATTCTCGAGGGTTTCTCTGGTTCGGTACTAAAAACGGATTTGCACGGTACGATGGATATGGTTTTCAAGTCTATCAGCATGATCCCTTCGATGAAAATTCACTCATCCATAACCAGATCCAAACCATGTATATTGATAAAAATGATGTGCTCTGGCTTGGTACTTATAATGGCCTTGACCGTTTTGATATAAAAACCCGTACCTTTACCCATTTTCAATCGGACAGTACAAAACCAAACAGCCTTTCTAATGATGTGGTTACCGCCATTGCCCGTGATACTTACGGAAAACTCTGGGTAGGAACCCTAAATGGATTAAATGTTCTGGACGAACCTTCGGGAACCTTTGTGAGATATTCCGATAAATCCGATAATCCCCTGGTACTTCCGAACCAGACAATCCGTGCAATAGAGCCCTATCCTAATGGATCATTATACATAGGCACCTATGGAGGTTTAGTCGAAATTGGTCCCAAACGGGACTCCATCAGGGTATTTAAACATGCGCAGGATCAGGAAGCCAGTATACCTTCCGATCTCGTAATGTCTATTAAACAGGATATGAATGGTAAACTCTGGCTTGCCTGCTGGAGTGGGGGACTCGCCGTTTTCGATCCTTCCACTGGTTTATCTAAAAATTATTTATTAGAGGATTCCAGGCTTTATACAATTGATGCGGGAGATCCTCACTGGGTGTATGCCGGTTCATGGGGCGGAGGGCTCTTTATTCTGGATAGGAACACCGAGCATATTGAGCGGATTATTTCAAACTCCGAAGATCCATTCAGTTTAAGTCATAACATTATATATTCATTTTTGCATGATGATGCGGGGCTGCTCTGGATTGGTACCAATGGCGGAGGGGTCAATAAACTGGACCGAAACCGGGATCGGTTGTTGCTGTACAAGAAAGACCCGAAGAATCCAGGAAGCCTCCAAAGTGACTTTGTTACTGCGGTGGTTAAGGACAAGGATGGAACCCTCTGGGTTGGTTCCTACTCTGGGGGCTTGTCCCGGCTCGATCCAGGC
>JAAYUZ010000025.1 GCA_012517385.1 Treponema sp.
ATTTCCCGTCTGGGTAATATGGACAATAGAAGGGCATTCTCCTGAGAGCCCAATACAATAACAAGGGACGTGCAATGAAAAAGCGTGCGTTAATCAGTGTTTTTGATAAAACGGGCATACAGGAACTGGCCCGATTTCTCGTCCAGCAGGACTGGGAACTCCTTTCCACCGGCGGAACCGCCAGATACCTCAAGGAACAGGGGCTCCCCGTCACCGACGTTTCTGCCGTAACGGGCTTCCCCGAATGTCTGGACGGCCGGGTAAAGACCCTGCATCCGGCAATTCACGCGGGCCTTCTTGCCCGGCGGGACCTGGCAGAACACATGGAAACCCTGGAACAGATGGGACTCGGGACCATCGACCTGGTCTGTGTAAACCTTTACCCCTTCTTTGAAAAGGTCCAAGCGGGGCTTTCTCTGGAGGACACGGTGGAGTTTATCGATATCGGCGGCCCCACCATGCTCCGCTCGGCGGCAAAAAATTTCGCCCATGTGCTCGTACTCACCGACCCGGCGGACTATGCCGAAGTCCAGCAATACCTGACAAATGGCAGCGTGCCCCTCTCGTTCAGAAAACGCCTGGCCGGCAAGGTCTTTAATCTGACATCCGCCTACGATGGGGCCATCTCCCGCTATCTCCTCGAAGAAGACTTCCCCCAGTTCTGGCCCATGAGCCTTACAAAAAAACAAAGCCTCCGCTACGGCGAAAACGCCCATCAGTCCGCCGCCCTCTATGTACACACCGACAGCCAGGGCGCCATCGCTTCGATGGAACAGCTCCAGGGCAAGGAACTGAGCTACAACAACATCCGGGACCTGGACCTGGCATGGAAGGCCGCCTGCGCCCTGGGAGTTCGCTTCCCCGACGGTACCCTTGTCCAACCCCTGGGTCAGATTGATGAAGGCCTCATCGCCGGCCGACTGGCTCAAGACCCATCTTCCTCAGCTTCTGCGGCTCCTGCTGCAGGGCCCTCCCCTGCGGGAACGCTGGGGACCGCAAACCCTTCTGCGGCCATCCCCTCAGCCGCATCCTCGGCTTTCCCCGCAGCCGCTTCCTCGCCTTTCCTCGCAACCGCATCCTCGGCTTTCCCAGCAGCCTGTGTGGCGGTAAAACACAACACCCCCTGCGGTGTCGCCCTGGGCGCTACCCTCCTTGAGGCCTATGAAAAGGCCTATGCCTGCGACCCGGTCTCCATCTTCGGCGGCATCGTCGCCTGCACCACCAGGGTAGACGGCGCTACCGCCCAGCGCCTGGCGGAATTGTTCCTCGAAATTGTGGTGGCCCCCGATTTCAGCCCCGAAGCCCTAGACATCTTTAAGGCAAAAAAGAACCTGCGGGTCATGCGGGCTGGGACTGCCCCCCAGGACCGGATGGAATGCATCTCCGTTGATGGAGGGCTCCTCGTCCAGTCCCGTGATAACCGGCTCATCGAAAGGTGGGATGTGGTTACAAAAAAAGCCCCGGACCCGAAGGATATTGATGACATGCTCTTCGGTATGCGGGTAGTTACCTTTGTAAAATCCAACGCCATCGTGGTGGTGAAGGATGGCTCCGCCCTCGGTATCGGCGGCGGGCAGACCAATCGGATCTGGGCTGCTTCCCAGGCGCTGGAACGGGCGGCGGCGGTGACCGGCCCTGCCAATCGGGCCCGGGTCCTCGCCTCGGACGCCTTCTTCCCCTTCCCGGACGTGGTAGAAGCCGCCGCCGCCGCGGGGATCACCACCATCATCCAGCCAGGCGGGTCCATCCGGGACAAGGAATCTATCGAAGCGGCGGACCGGCTGGGGATCGCCATGGTCTTTACCGGCAGCCGGCATTTTAAACACTAAGCCATCTTTCGATCCCGGCTGACTATCGGTTTACCATCTGGTCGCCGGGCGGAAACAATAGAGGTTTTTGCAAAAACCTTAAAAACTTTTTCGATTGTTGAGAGGTGCTATCCATGAAAGTTCTGGTTATCGGTTCTGGCGGAAGGGAACATGCAATGGCCTGGAAACTGGCCCAATCCTCCCTTGTAGAGCGGGTCTATGTAGCCCCGGGGAACGGTGGTACCGCCCTGGAACCGAAGTGCCGCAATGTGGCGGTCTCCGGCTCGGACCCTGCAAATCCTGCGGCCCAGACCTTCCTCGTGGACTTTGCCCGAAAGGAAGGCATCGAGCTGACGGTGGTGGGGCCCGAAGCGCCCCTTGCGGCGGGGATTGCAGACACCTTTACCGCCGCGGGGCTCCCGATCGTAGGCCCCACCGGTGATGCAGCCCGGTTAGAATCGAGGAAAGCCTTTGCAAAACAATTTATGGCAGCCCATGGAGTCAGAACCGCCAAAAGCAATACGGTGACAACCTTGAAAGCAGGCCTGGATCTGGTTACAGAACACTTTGGAAGCAGAGCCCAGGTACGACCCCTGGTGATAAAGGCCGATGGCCTTGCGGCTGGCAAGGGAGTTGTGATTACCGACCGGGCCGATGAAGCGGAGACAACCCTTCGGGATTTTATGGAGGGTAAGGCCCTGGGGGATGCGGGAACCACAGTAGTCATAGAGGAATTCCTCGAAGGTAAGGAAATATCCATCCTCGCTGCAGTACAGGCCGGGCCAGACCTTGCCCCGGGAACCGCCCGTATTATTCCCTTTCTGCCAGCCCGGGACCATAAACGCCGCTACGACGGCTCCCAGGGGCCCAATACGGGCGGCATGGGAGCCATAGCTCCGGTATCTGATTTTACCGCAGGGGCTGCTGCAGATTTCACCCAGCATATTCTGGAACCTACCCTCCGGGGACTTGAGGCGGAAGGCCTGCGCTATAAGGGCTTTATCTTCTTTGGTCTCATGGTCTACGAAGACCGTTGCTACCTGCTGGAATATAATGTCCGCCTCGGGGACCCGGAAACCCAGGCCGTACTCCCCCTCATGGCGAGCGACTTTGCAGAACTCTGCCAGCACATAGCAAAGGGCTCCCTCCATCAATATACGCTGCAATGGAAAAGCGGCCATGTCTGCGCTCCCGTTGCGGTGGCCGAGGGCTACCCCGGAAGCTACCGGAAGGGGGACCCCATACGGATCGACCGGAAACGCATCACAGCGCTGGGAGCCCAGGTGTTTATCGCCGGGGCCAATCTGGACCAGAATATTCTGAGCGGCGAGACAGGAAGCAAAGAAACGGGAAGCGGCGGGACCGAAGGGGGCCTGCTCCGCACCAGCGGAGGCCGGGTCCTTGCGGTCTCCGCCCAAGGGGACACCCCGGAGGCAGCACGAGCGCGGGCATACCAGGCAATGGAGACGGTCCAATTTACCGGTATGGGCTACCGCCGGGACATCGGGGCAAGCTAGGGCTGCTGTTCAAGCCCCAGATGCTTCTAAATAGGATGCTTCATCCAGGAACTGCTGGGTATATAGTTTCCAGTACGCCCCGTGAAGGTTCATTAAAGAAGCATGGTTTCCATCTTCAATAATTTTTCCCTTATCCAATAGAATTATTCGGTCCGCCTGCCGGATTGTTGAAAGCCGATGGGCAATGACAATACTGGTTCTACCTGCAAGCAGACGGGTTATCGCACCCTGGATGAGCATTTCTGTTTCCGTATCCACTGAACTCGTCGCTTCATCCAGAATGATAATCCGCGGATTGGCTACCAATGCGCGGGCAATACTAATTAACTGCTTCTGCCCCACTGAAAGGAGGGCCCCTCCTTCACCGACAAGGGTATCCAGGCCATGTTCGAGCTTTTCGATAAAGTCCAGGGCATTTGCATCCCGGGCAGCAGTAATAATATCTTCCTCTGTCGCATCCAATCTGCCATAACGAATGTTCTCCCGAACCGTTCCTGAAAATAACAGGGGAGTCTGCAGCACATAACCCAACTGGCTATGAAGCCAATACTGGGTCCGTTCCCGGTAGTCGAGGCCATCTATCAATATGGTACCCGATTCTGGTTCGTAAAAGCGGCATATTACATTAACAAGCGTAGATTTCCCACAGCCCGTTTCTCCCACGACAGCCAGAGTCTGGCCTGCCGGTATATGGAGAGAAAAGTCCTTGAATATCCATGGCCCCTGCGGGCTATAACGGAATGTAACATGATCCAGCAATACTTCGCCATGAATTAATGAATCCGCGACAGCTCCCGGTTTATCAATAATCTCTGGTGCGGTCTCTATGAGCCCTACCAACCGTTCTGCACTGGCCTGTGCCGCCTGGAACTCAGATAGCACCCGGGCAACCTCCCGTGCGGGATCAAAAAACATCATTGCATAATTGATGAATGCCACCAGGGTTCCAAAACTGATCAATCCCTGCAAGAGGTATCGACCGCCAGTTCCAAGGGCAATTGCAGCACCTATGGATGCAAGTACCATAACGAGGGGCAGATACAATGCGGACAGTTTTGCAGCCCTTATTGCATAGTCCCTCAGATGTTCTGTTTTAACAGCAAAATCCCTGCAGTTATGGGGCTCAATACTGAGGGCTTTTGAAGTACGGGCGCCCTGAAGTCCCTCATTAAACACACCGGTTACTAAAGAATTAGCCTTGCGGGATTTTCTTTGAGTTTCCAGAATCTTTTTCTGAAACCAGAAGGTTACCATCAGCAATGGGGGAACAAAGAGTAATGTAACAGAAGCCAGCAGGGGATGCATCACAATCATAAAAATGATGATGGTTAGCATCATCGTAGCACCCCACACCAGGTCTACAATTCCCCATGCAATGGTATCTCCCAATTTCTGAGCATCCGATGTCATTCGAGCGATAATCCAGCCCGCCGGAGTCCGGTCATAGTATGAAAAGCTCAGCTGCTGTAACCGTTCAAAGGCAGCTTTCCGCAGGGCATGACATAAGCGCACTTCTATAATACCAGCTACCATGATAAGGGCCCACACATTGAATCCCTGCAAAAGAGCCAAGAGCCCATAGTTAAGAATAAATGAAGCTACCCTTCGGGTATAACCGGGGGAATTATAGGCTGGGATAAGGGTATCTATTGCATACCTGGTCATCTGAGGGAAAATACCATCTAAAACTGCAACCCCGATCATAATAACAATTAATACGCCAATAACTGGATACAGGGATCTACCATATTGAAGTATTTTTTTCCAAATGGTCATATTAAATTGGGTACTGTATTCTTTTTCTTCAAATTCTTTATGTTCTGCCATAATAATTTATCCTCATTACATTTCATGAACAGCACTCTGCAAGGTGGCCAGGCGCTGATAAAATCCCGGTTGTTGAATCAACTTGTCATGACTGCCCATGCCTGTTATTCGCCCTGCCTCTAACACAAGAATTGTATCCGCCTCGGCCAGGGTGGTGAGCCGGTGAGCGATTATAATCGTTGTGGTTGCAGGTCCTGTGTTTTTAACCCCCTGCGATCCTTTACCAATCGCCTCTCGAATAAGCCGGTCTGTTTCAGTATCCACCGCACTCAGACTGTCATCTAAAACAAGAATGGGACTCTGACGGAGCAAAGCCCGAGCCAGGGCAAGCCGCTGACGCTGACCGCCAGAAAGGGTAACCCCACGCTCTCCAACCATTGTTTCGTATCCATCCTGAAAACCCAGAGCTACATGATGGAAGGCAGCTTTTTTTGCAGCTTCTATCAGACCTGTTTCTCCTACATCAGGATAGCCAATTAGGATGTTTTCACGTACTGTTTTTCCATACAGGAAACTATCCTGTAATACAATAGAAATCCTATTACGGAGCTCTTTTTTGGGAATTGTACGGATGTCGCGGCCTCCGATAAAAATTGTCCCATCTGTCGGTTCATAAAACCGGAGCAACAGATGCACCAGGGTAGACTTACCGCTTCCCGTCGGACCGACAATCGCCAGATGTTCACCGGGGTTAACCGTAAAAGAAATATGCTTTAAAACCTCAGTGCCATCGGGATAGGTAAATGAAACATCCCTGAATTCAATAGAGCTTGCAGAAAAATCTGGTTGAGCAATAAAGGAGTCATTCTTAATGTCATAGTCCAGATCCCTCTCCTTTTCGAGAACAAGCAATTCCGCAATACGGCCAAGGGCTACCCTGGTTTTTCCCGTATCAGCCAGAATACGTCCGAACTGCCTGACCGGCCAGAGGACCTGCTGTTCATAGGTTAGAAACAATATGAGTAAACCCAGCGTAATTGTTCCTGCAGTATACAGTTGCAATCCCGCACCTAAGAGGAGGGCTATCTGCAGCAGACCGAGAAAGCTGGAAAAGCCCCAGTAAAAAGCAAGCCAGGTAATCAGTTTATAAACCTGGTCCCGCACATTGGTGTTGGCTTTAGCAAAACGTTCCAGTTCGTATTGCTGACGGGCAAAGGCTCGGACAACCCGGACCCCAGTCACATTTTCCTGAACAATACCTGAAAGAATCCCTTCCCGTTCATCGGCGATTAAAAATAGGCGTTCCACAATCCGTTGAAAGAAAAAGGAGAAGCCCAGAATAATCGGCATTACAATACTCCCCCAAAGGGTTAAGGTTCCGCTTAAGGAAAGCATGATCGGAAAGGCAAAGCCTACCAAGGTAAGGGTCCTGAATAACTCAACAAACTCAAATGCGATGAAACGGCGAACCGTATCTACATCGGAGGTGCATCGCTGCAGCCAATCCCCAGTCTGGGATCTTAAAAGGGTTTCATAGGGAAGATACTGGATATGATGATACAATCGATCCCGTAACCGCTTTGCTGCTTCTTCCGCAGCGGTATTGATACATAGGGCTGCAATAAAGCTGAACAGGGCTTGTAAAAGTATCATACAAACAAAAGCGAGCCCCATAACCCACAGATGGGACCGCAGCCAGGGCCTCCATATCCACTGGGAGTTTTCATCTGCACCTGCAACAACAGCAGATTCCGGAAGCGGTATGAGCCCGCCGCCCGAAAAGTTTTTACCCAGCAGGGGTTCAACTACCGCTTTTATGGGCATTTGTATTGCGGGTGGACTTGTCCCAATTACGCTATCAATGGTTATTTTAACAACCATAGGGGAAGAAAAGGTAAATAACACTTCACCAATTATCGCCAAAAGGCCTGCAACATACAAAAGGCGCCACCCCTGCAGGGCGTTCCATAACAGACTGATTCGGCCAAAACGGGGCCAGGAATTTTTCTGAATGCTGTACAATGTTTTTGAATGATCCGACACGGTCTTCCTCCTGGAAGCATGGTTCATCGTATATGAAGCCTAATCCGTGCCTTTTATTTTTTTCTTTAATATAAAAAAAAGGACCAGGCTTCCCAAGGAGCTGGTCCTATTCATCAAACTTTATTCCAATACTAGCTTATTGGAAAGACCGGAATAGCCAGCTGCCCGATTGTGCATAGGTATTTGCGACCCGTGCATCGATGTAAAGGTGAGAAACAATTACATGTATTCGCATTACCCGGTCTCCTTCTGTAAGATTTTCAGTTTCCTGAAGTAATAAATAACAGGCTAATCGGTTTATCATGATTTGTCAAGGCCGGAAAAAGAGTTGTTTGAATGTAATGGGAAATTTAATTCTACCACCGCTCCATTATTAGTATACCATGATATGGTTCCTTTAAGTTGTTCCATCAGCCCCTTCATTAAAGTAAACCCCAAAGAATTAATCTCAGCAGGATTGAAACCGTCGGGGAAACCGGGACCTGAATCTTTAATATGGATACAAACCTGATTATCTTCTCGTAAAGCTATATTTATAGAAAGTTCCAGATATTTCTTTTCTATATTTAACCCGTATTTTATTGCATTTGTACAGGCTTCGAATACCGTGAGCGCACAGGGAATTGCCTGGTTCAGAGTTATAGAAAGCTCATCACCACTTACCGTATATTGAAAATAATTTTGATTATTAGACTGCAACAGCTCAACTAAATCTTGAATATAGGCTTTAAGCGGAAGGGATTCCACCCCATCGGTTTGATATATTTTTTCATGAACTATGGCCATACTCTGGATACGTAGTTTTGAGTGTTCAAAATATTCCTTATCTTCTTCACAGCTCAGTTCATCACTCTGCAGGGCCAGAAGGCTCGATACGATCTGCATATTATTCTTAACCCGATGATGCACCTCCCGAAGCAGTATATCCTTTTGCTTAAGAGCATCCTGTAATTGCCGGTTAGCCTCCTCATATTGCTGTTCACGACTCCACACTTCCTCTGACATGGCATTAAAGGTATCTATGAGTCTGTTCAGTTCAATATAGGGGCTTCTCGAAGTAATACTCCGATACACTCCAGCCTGAACTTGCCTGGTTTCTTCTGTTAAAGCAGTAATAGACTGAAGCATATCCCGACCAACCACATAGCCAACAATTGCGGCTACAATGAGGGCAATCGTGGTAACAAGCAAGCCTATGATGAATACATCCCGGGTTGCTTTCAAGGCTGATGAAGTCGGTTCAGAAATAAATATATACCAGTCAGGCCCGGGGACAAAACGTACTGAAGATAACATATCATTGCTGTTAAAATTATGCTGTTTTGTGCCCTGTTTCTCTTTTTGGGCCCAAAGAAACAGGTCTGTATTCGCAATAGAGTATTGTTCTTCTACATAAGCTCTATTTGTATTAGCGATGGTCGTCCCATACCGGTCTACAATAGATAGATATGTCAGCCGTGCATTACTTAAAGAATCGGAAAGCCTTGATAGCCAGGCTAAATTTACATATCCCGCAAAAACTTTACCTGGTTGATGAACCGCAACCATAAGGGTTGGATTCTTTGTGAGGGTTGAAATAACCACTGCGGAATATACCGGATCAGTAGTAGATCTTTTTAGAACCTGCTGAATGATAGCTTGCTGTGAAAAATCAAAACCGGTGAATATTTCATTATAAGGTATTGAGTAATGGACTATACCATCTTCATTTATAATAAACAGGCTTTCAAAAATACCACTCTTTATAAGACTGGACTCCAGGAAGGCTTTAAAATCAGGAGAATCTATGGAACCGCCGTAGGTTGTGGTATGCATTAATAGAGTGCTGGCATCACGTATCTGCTGTTCAATACTAAGGGCAATACTCTTAGCCATCAACTCGTTCCGCTCAATTACAGTACGGTTGATACCCCGTTCAATAGAAATAAAGACCCCAGAGAACATAACCAGGATAGGAAGTAGTACCGTGAGACTTATTAATACTATTAATGTGTGTCGTATGGATCTTTGCATACACTTACGGTTGTGTCTGGTTATCTGCAATCAGTCGGCCTTTTTTTATTACAAGACGCTGAAATGGGATAACCGGGTCTCCGAAGGGATCGATATAAAAAGAACCCTGTAGCCCTTCATACTGTTTATTCACGATTGCATCTTTCAACTTGGATCCAGATACTTTAGCAAGAGCCTCCGTCAGAACCAGTACTGCATTCCACCCCTGGGAGGATCCGAAATTCGCATCCTTCCCAAAGGACCGTTGATACAACTCCATAAAATCCCGCCAGGATCTGGCCTCTGAATCCGGATTAAAGGGAACGGTAAATACCATTCCTTCTACTGCATGCCCCCCATTTTCGATAAGGGTCTGAGACATGGACCAACCCGTACCTAAGTAGGGCATGGCATACCCCTTCTGTCGTATACGTTGGGCTAAGACGGCCGTATCAAGACTATTAGTAGTAAAAAGCAAAAGATCTGGCTGGTACCGTTCAATTCCCGTTAATAAGGTTTGTATACTTTCTGAGTCATCTGGATCATAGGGGAGCGCCACCACCGGGATTTCTTTGCCATCCGCTTCGTATAAACGCCGAAGTTCAGCAGTATAGGTTCTCAGCAGGGTTTTACTAAAGGCCTGATTAGAAAGATCATCAATAACACAGGGCTTAACAACCCTCTGATTAAAGGACTCCTGTGCAAGACCGAGGGCTTCATTGGTATTCGGTGTGGTAAGCCGGATAAAGTTATCATCTAACCCGCTAAAATCGGGACTGCTTACGGTTGGACTGATAAGTAGGATTCCCGTCTCATTGGCTAATGGAATAAGCGCCTGGGCAATACTGCTCGTCATGGGACCAATAACTGCAACAACCCTTTCATTCACCAGTTCCCTGAATACTTCACGGTCAACCTCTGGGTCCTGCCTGTCATACCTGACAAAAAGTTCAAGTTTTCTGCCCTTTATGCCGCCCTTTTTATTTATGGTATCGATGGCGAGGGTTACCCCATTTCTTCCGCTTATACCTAAATCGGAATTAAAGCCCGATAAACCTCCGATAAAACCAACCTTTATAGGGGGCGGAGTACATCCAAGAAAGATAGCTCCTAAGGTAATACATACTAAGCAGTATCGCACCACAGGGTTCATTAAAAAAATCCTTTATCTCTAAAATATATATTATAAAACACCTGTTGTAAATTACCTTTTAACGACTACGAGTCAGGCAATAAGGCCTGCAGGATCTCATCCCGCCACTGCCCGGATTCCGGATTATAGGCCCCAAAACCCTGGGAATATTCCCAATAGGCCCAGCTCATACCACGTTTTTCAGCTTCACTGACAATAAAGGAAGTCCAGGCTTTGCGATCCTGTGGTTTTGCGTATTTTCCATAGGATCCAAATTCTCCGAGAAAAATTTCAAAGTTCCTACCCTGGCCCCTATTCCAGGCCTGCACTCCATCTAAAAGGGTCTGCAGGCCCTTTTTTTCCTGGGGACTTCCCAGCCAGCGGGTACCAATCCATCGATCTGAGCCTTGCACCCATTCTGCACCCTGATGGGTAAACTGGAAGGGTTCATAAAAATGGACAGTAATTATCGTATTTTCACTGGTACAAGATTCGGGGAGCCTGAGTTTATATAAACCACTTACACCCCCCCAGTTGGCAGTCCCTATCATCAACTTGCGCTTATCTTGAGCCTTCTCCCGCCAGATAAGCTCAGTCAGTTCTGCAATAATCCCATTCCAATCATCATAACCAACTGCACCATTTGGTTCATTAAGCAATTCAAATACGAGGCTGTCTGCAGGATATGATTCCAGAGGGAAAGCATCACAAATCTGGCTCCATATTGATGAAAGGCGCTGCCGGTGTTTGGGAAGCTCCAGTTTGCTCTGGTTCATCATTTCCTCGTAATGGTGTACGTTTAGGACTACCTTAAGTTGTGCTGCAAAGGCCCACTGCACGACCTGTTTCACCCTGGCCATAAATAATGGGTCTATAGTATAGGGAGCTTCTTTTAAAGCATGGTCAGACCAGCGGACTGGAATTCTAACGCTGGTCAGTCCACGGGATCGGATGCGGATAAAATCTTCCTGTTCTATCAGACGGCCGCCGCTCCAGGCGCCCTCATAGCCAGCGGCTTCTAAATAATTACCCATATTTATCCCTCTTCCAAGGGACGGCTCAGGTAAATCAGGGGATATCGGCTTCGACTCCGAACGAGCAGGCGCAGCAGCGTTAGCGTCCGGATTAGAAGGGCCGGCAAAACGATAATCATTTTTACTGGTATTACAGGCACCAAACAGACAAATCAGTACCATGGCACAACAGACAGCCAATACATGGTTAATCTTACATTTCTTCATAGACAACTCCAGACAAGTTTGGCGGGACTATTCCATGGCTGCTAAATTCAGAGGCCCTCTCCTCCCGCTACTACTCCTATTCCGGTACAATCCCCTGTTCGTTCAGCAGCTGGAGGGACAGGTCCCGAAGTTTGTATTTCTGAATTTTTCCGCTGGCGGTCATGGGGTATTCCTTTACAAAGAATACATAGCGGGGAATCTTGTGCCGCGAAATTTTCCCCCTGCAATAATCACGCACATCCGCCTCATCCATAGTATATCCTTCCTTCAGTATAATGAAGGCCCCTACCTCTTCGCCATACTTTTTACTTGGAACGCCCACCACCTGGACATCCTTAATGCCTTCCATTTGATAGAGGAATTCCTCTATCTCCTTGGGGTACACATTTTCTCCACCCCGGATAATCATGTCCTTAATACGGCCGGTTATACGAAAGTAACCCTGGGCATCCACAGTCCCCAGGTCCCCTGAATGGAGCCACCCCTCTGCATCTATGGCCTTAGCGGTTTCTTCCGGTTTGTTATAGTAGCCCCGCATCACATTATACCCCCGGCAGCAAACCTCCCCCTGGATGCCGACCGGACAATCCTTTCCAGTTTCGGGGTCCACAATTTTAACCTCCACACCCGGGAGCGACCGGCCCACGGAGGCTACCTTCATCTCAAAGGGATCCTCCGGTGTTGTCTGGGTCATCACCGGGGATGATTCGGTGAGTCCATAGGCAATGGTAATGTCTTTACAGTGCATATCATTGATCACCCGCTTCATCACCTCCGTAGGACAGGGTGCCCCCGCCATAATACCCGTACGGAGAGAAGAGGTATTAAATAGAGAAAACATGGGGTGATTGAGTTCCGCAATGAACATGGTGGGCACCCCATAGAGGGCGGTACATTGTTCGTTTTGCACCGATGCAAGCACCAAAAGGGGATCAAAACTCTCGAGCATAACCAGGGTACCCCCATGGGTCAGAGTCCCCAGAACGGCCATGACACAGCCAAAACAATGAAAGAGGGGCACCGGCACACAGAGCCGCTCATTGGGCCCAAAACGCTGGCTTTCGGCCACAAAAAAGCCGTTATTCAGGATATTCCGGTGGGTCAGCATAACACCCTTGGGGAAGCCCGTCGTACCGGAGGTATACTGCATATTGATGACATCCTCACAGGAGAGCTGCTTTTTCGCAGCTTCGAGGAGTCTATTATCAATATGGGTGCCGAGGAGAAGGAGTTCGCTGGTGTTGTACATCCCCCGGTGTTTTTCCTGGCCGATAAAAATCACATGCTTTAGCCGGGGGAACCGCTGGCTTTGCAGATAACCCCGTTCGCTGTGGCGAAGTTCAGGGACCAGCTCATACACCATGGAAACATAGTCACTGTCCCGCCAGCCGTCGATGAGGGCCAGGGTATCCAGGTCAGCCTGTTTTACCAGGTATTCCAGTTCGGCACTTTTATAATTGGTATTGATGGTTACCAGCACAACCCCAATTTTTGCAGTGGCAAACATGAAGGTTAGCCAGTCCGGGACGTTCGTAGCCCAAATACCAAGATGGTCTCCCTTTTTAAGACCGATGGCAAGTAAGCCCCTGGCCAGAGCATCTACCCGGTCATTAAACTGGGCATAGGTAAACCGAAGATTCCGATCAGGGTAGACCACCAATTCCTTCTCAGGATGGGCCCTGGTTTCTTCTTCCAGAACCTGGCCCAGCGTTTTTTCCAGCAGTTGTATTGATACAGGGGATGACATGGGAGACTCCTCTTAATAGGGGGTATAGACTACCGCAAGGATCCTGGCATCGCCATTCCTGCTGTGCACATGGTGTTCTACTATAGAATCCAGATAGATAGAATCACCCGCTTTTAGTTCGTAGGTTTCCTTGCCATAAAGTACTTCTACGGTGCCCTGAAGCACATAGATAAACTCCTCCCCTTCGTGGGAAGAGGTCTTGATATCCGAAGCGGAAGATCCATGGATATCTATAATAAAGGGTTCCATATGGCGGCCCGCCTTGTTGTGGGCCAGGGAATAGAAGTCCAGCTCGCTCGAAACAGCCCTGGTGTTGCCCGCAAAACGCACCGCAGGAACCGGGGCATCAGATCGGGTAATCACCGGCCCCAGGGTATCCACATCATCAAGAAAGGTGCCAAGCCGCACTCCGAGTACCCTGGCAATTTTAATAAGCGGAGCCAGGGATGGAATGAGGGCATTGGTTTCGAGCCCCCGAACCAGATCCGGATTCAAACCAGCCCGTTCAGCCAGATCCTCAACCGAAATTTTCCGGGACTCCCGCACCCGCTTTATCCGCTCACCTATGAGGTCATTTTCTGCCATACCGTCACTCCTTTA
>JAAYUZ010000184.1 GCA_012517385.1 Treponema sp.
ACCTGGAAAAGACGAGCCACCTGCTCCATGAACGGCTTTCCAAGTCTGGCGGCGCAGCCTGGGTTTCGGTGAACAAAGCCCTGGTTACCCGGGCCAGCGCGGTTATCCCCATCATCCCCCTGTATATTTCCGCCCTCTTTAAGGTGATGAAAGAGAAGGGCCTCCACGAAGGCTGCATTGAACAGCTGGTGCGGCTCTACAAGGAACGGCTCTATGTGGGCGAGGCCGTACAAAATCCATCAAAGGTCCCTACCGACTCAGAACGGCGCATCCGGATCGATGACTGGGAAATGCGGGATGATGTCCAGAGGGAGACAAAAGCACGGATGGAGGCAATCACCGAGGAAAACCTCTTTACCCTGGCGGATGTGGAAGGCTTTAAACACGATTTCCTCGAAGCCCACGGTTTTGATGTAGCCGGGGTCGATTACGAAGCCGATGTGGATCCCTCCACCATCTAACAAACATAGGACAAACAGGAGAAAAAAATGGACGATAAAACCCTTATCACCCTGGTAGAAAAATTTGGCTCCAGCCAGCTTGCGGAGCTTGAACTCAATGATGGCTCCTTGCACCTGGTGCTCAGGAAAGAAGGGGCGATCCGCAGCGCGGCTAACGCAGCTGGCGCTTCTGGCAGCGCGGGGAGCACGGGCAGCGCGGCTAACGCAGCCGGCACCACCGGCGCCGCTGGCAACGCCGGCCCAGCTGCTGCAGCACAGACAGGGTCCGGCCATACTGATACCGGGCATGGAGCCTCAAGCTCCGCACCTGCAGCGGACCATGCGGTTCACCTGGGATTACCAGTAACTGCGGGCAGCCCCGCCGCTACAGGAGAAATCATTACGAGCCCTATCGTGGCGACCTTTTACCGGTCCTCATCCCCCGATGCACCACCCTTTGTCGAAGTGGGCACTAAAGTAAAGGCAGGACAAACCCTCTGTATACTGGAAGCCATGAAGATGATGAACCACCTGGAAGCAGAGTTTGACTGTGAAATTTTAGCAATAAAAGCTGAAAATGGCGACATGGTTGAATATGGCCAGGCCCTTTTCGAAGTAAAACGCCTGTAGGAGCGGATCCGGTGATACAAAGACTTCTAATTGCCAACCGGGGAGAAATTGCGGTCCGGGTCATCCGAACCTGCCGTGAAATGGGTATAGAGACCGTCGCGGTCTATTCCACGGCGGACAAGGAAAACCTTCATGTAAAACTTGCAGACCATGCGGTATGCATAGGACCACCTCCATCGGCTAAAAGCTATCTGGTTAAAGAAAACCTTATTATGGCAGCTCTTAAAACCGGCTGTCAGGCCATACATCCCGGGGTCGGCTTCCTCTCCGAAAATGCCGACTTTGCCCGGGCGGTGCAGAAGGAGGGCCTCATCTTTATCGGGCCCGATCCGGATGTGATAGACCTGCTGGGTGACAAGGTCCAGGCCCGCAATACGGCAAAGAAATATGGCCTGCCCATAACACCGGGGACCGAAGGTGCTGTTTCTGATCCCCAGACAGCCATCGCCGCAGCGGAACAGCTTAGGTTTCCTGTTATAATCAAGGCTGCAGCAGGGGGCGGCGGCAAGGGGATGCGAATCGTCCGATCCGCCGCAGAACTACCCGAACATCTGGCCATCGCCAGCCGGGAAGCCCTGGCAAATTTCGCCGACGGAACCGTGTTTATCGAACGGTATCTGGAAAATCCCCGGCATGTGGAATTGCAGATCATTGCGGATGGCCAGGGGACCGTGCTGGTGCTGGGCGAGCGGGACTGTTCGGTCCAGAAGCGGCACCAGAAATTGATAGAAGAAAGCCCCTCCCCCGGCGTGGATGATGATATGCGGGCCCGCATGGCCGAAGGGGCAGTCCGGATGTTCCGGGAACTGAAATACCGGGGTGCGGGAACCATCGAGTTCCTTGTGTCAGGGAAGGACTTTTACTTCATGGAAGTAAACGCCAGGGTCCAGGTGGAACACCCGGTAAGCGAATTTGTAACCGGGGATGATATTATCCGCCAGCAGATCCTGGCCTGCACCGAAGGCAGCCTGGAGATCGACCCCGCTTCGGTACATTTAAACGGCTGGTCCATCGAATGCAGAATTAACGCCCTGAGCCCCGGTAAGGTTACCAGGCTCGATATTCCCGGCGGCCCCGGGGTCCGCTTCGATTCATTCCTGTATAACGGCTGTACGGTACCGCCCCACTATGATTCCATGGTGGCAAAGCTGATAGTCCACGGCCCCAGCCGGGAGCGGGCCCTGGCCCGGATGAACCGGGCACTCCAGGAGCTAGTCATAGAGGGAATTAAAACCAATGCGGCTCAGCAGCGGTGGATCATCAACCATAGCACCTTCCGCTCCGGCCAGTTCGGCACCGCCTACTACGGCGAAATAGAAAAGGAGGTGGAACATGTCCACTGATACCCCCTGCCCATCCTGCGGTACGGTTCACGACAAGGCCAGCATCGAAGCGGCTTTAAAAACCTGCCCGTCCTGCGGCTACCATTACCGAATGGAACCCCATGAAAGAATTGCATACCTGGCAGACCAGGGCTCCTTTACGGAATTTTCTGCCAACCTTCGCTCCCTGAATCCCATCGATCTGGAAGGCTACGAAGAAAAACTTTCGGAAGCTGAGGCCAAGGCCCGGATGAAGGAAGCGGTAATCACCGGAACCTGCACTATAGAAGGCAAACCGGTAGTGCTGGCGGTCATGTCCTTTAACTTCATGGGGGGCTCCATGGGTTCCGTGGTAGGCGAAAAGGTTACCCGGGCACTCCTGAAAGGCGCAGAGGAACGGAAACCTGTGATCATCTACACAACCTCAGGCGGCGCCCGGATGCAGGAGGGTATCTTCTCCCTCATGCAGATGGCGAAAACCTCCAGTGCGGTGGCAGAATTGGCGAAAGCGGAAATTCCCTATTTTGTGGTCCTCTGTGACCCCACCACCGGCGGCGTCACCGCCAGTTTTGCCATGCTGGCCGATGTCATTATCGCAGAACCGGGGGCCCTCATCGGCTTTGCAGGCCCCAGGGTCATAGAGGGGACCATCCGGCAGAAACTCCCAGAGGGATTCCAGAAAGCCGAATTCCAGCAGGATAAGGGCTTTGTAGATATCATCGCCAACCGGAAAGAGCAGCGGCACCTTCTCTCGCTGCTCATCGATCTCCATAAACCCTTTACGGCCTGTAAAGAAGGAGCCTAGCCATGCCCCATACAACAGCCCTGACCAAAAAATTAGAGGAACTAAAAAAGCTGGCCGAAGCCTCCGGCATCGATGTCAGCGATGAACTAACCCTGCTCGAGTCCAAGGTTAAAGCGGCCTCAAAAACCGAAATGGCCTGGCGCCGGGTAGAACTGGCCCGCCACCCCGACCGGCCCTACGCGCTGGATTATATCACCCGAATCTTTGATAACTTTATAGAACTTCATGGGGACCGTTATTTTGGGGATGATGCGGCCATCGTGGGGGGCCTTGGATTCTTAAACGGCCAGCCAGTTACTATTATCGCAAACCAGAAGGGCCGGTCCCTTAAGGAAAACATGAAGCGGAACCATGGTATGGCGAACCCTGAAGGCTACCGTAAAGCCCTGCGGCTTGCAAAACAGGCAGAAAAATTCCACAGGCCCATCATCACCTTTGTGGATACCTCTGGAGCATACCCTGGACTGGGCGCTGAAGAACGGGGTATCGGCGAAGCCATCGCCCGGAACCTCATGGAATTCAACCAGCTCAAAACCCCCATCATCAGTATCATCATCGGAGAGGGCGGATCCGGCGGTGCCCTGGGTATCAGCGTAGGGGATAAAATTTATATGCTCGAAAATGCGGTCTACTCGGTCATCAGCCCCGAAGGGTGCGCGTCCATCCTGCTCCGGGATGCAAGCCGTGCAAAGGACGCGGCGGCCATGCTCCGTATTACCAGTAACGACCTCCTGGAATTTAAAATTGTCAACGGAATTATTCAGGAACCGGAGGGCGGCGCCCACACTGATCCGGATGCAACAGCCCAGGCGATAAAAAAAGTCCTGGTCCGGGACCTGCAGGACCTTTGCGACCGGCCGCCGGCTGTCCTCGTCCGGTACCGGAACCAGAAGATCCGGAAAATCGGCCACTGGAACGAAGGCGACACCTGAACCAGACCAGGCCTTAACCAAATCCATAAAAGGGGGAGCACATCCCTTGCATTCATCAGGAAGGGTGCTGGATCAGCAGTGCACCCTTCCTGACAGCACCCAGGGTATGCTGCCTGTTATGTCGCGGCTCCCCCTCGCTGCAGCCTCCTCAGCTCGGGGCCGGGTGATAGGCTATGGAGGCCAGTGCCTGGTTATCGCTGCCCATGCTATAACCGGCCAGCCCACAGCAGCGGCAGGTCCCCTGGGCGCCCCGCCCTTCCGGGGGCTTCCGCTACCCCCACACCTTGTGCGGTGCTTATGCAACCGTTTTTCCGCGTGCGCTTGCACACTCCAGGACCTCATGCTATCTTGCTGGTATGCCTCACTCCCACGACTATGGCTACAAGGACCTGTTCTCTCATCCACACATCCTTAAAGAGCTCCTCTTCTCCTTCGTCACAGAGCCCTGGGTCACAGAACTCGATTTCTCCCACGCCACCTTAATCGATAAGTCTTTTATTACTCCATCGAAAAAGAAGCTCGAGTCGGATCTCATCTGGCGTATCCCTTTGAACTCCGGACCGGATATCTATCTCTATATCCTCATAGAGTTTCAATCTACCGTTGACCACTTTATGGCCCTCCGTATGCTTCGCTATATCCTGGAGCTCTATGGCAACCTGCTGAAAGCGGACCCAACACTAAAGGTCCTCCCGCCAGTGTTTCCAATCCTGTTATATAATGGAGATGCTCGCTGGTCTGCCCCTGAGAATATTGCTGACCTTATTGACCAGCGAATCAGTCTGGACTTTTTGCCCCGCTTTCGGTATTTTAAAATTGCTGAGAATGAGTTTAGCAGGGACAAACTCCTGTCACTCAAGAATCTGATTGGGGCTTTATTTCTTGTAGAAACCACCGATCGGGAAGAGCTGGTATCGGTTGTTGCACAGATAGTAGCGATTCTTGAGCAGGAACAGCCAGAGGTATATAAAGCCTTTTTACAGTGGCTGTACAGCTTTTTCTCTGAACCCGCCCCTCAATGGGTCACAGAGATATCCCAGCTAAAGGAGGTACCGACCATGCTGGCTACGACGCTGAAGAAATGGGAACATGACCTGGTGCAACAGGGGTTGCAACAGGGGTTACAACAGGGGATACAGAAGGGTTTGCAGCAGGGGCTTTTCAAAGGAAAACAAGAAGAGAAGCGAGAAACAGCTCGCAAGCTGAAACAGAAGGGGATGAGTATCCATGAAATAGCAGAACTTACTGGACTCAGCATTGATGAGGTACAGAAGCTGTAGATTGTATGAAAAGATAAAGGGGCTTCACTGCAGCCTCCTCAGGGCGGGGCTGATTGATAGGCAGAGGTGGCCAGTGCCGCCCATGCTATAACCAGCCAGCCCAAGGCAACAGCAGCCCCCACCCCGGGCGCCCCGCCCTTCCGGGGGCTTCCGCTACCCCCACGATGCCACAAGCCAATTTTAACATATTTTTAATCTTTTCCTAATCTTAAACTTACTGAAATCGAATAGTAATTTTATCATGAGTTTTAAAGAGTTTTATCAATCCTTCCAGACCCTGGTTAAAAAGGCTCCCACCGAAAAGCTCGAAATGGGAAAGCGCTATGTGATACTGAGCGATCTTCATCTGGGTGACGGCGGTTCCCGGGATGATTTAAAACCTAATCAGGAAATTGTAGAAACCGCCCTTGAACAGTTTTACCTGCCCAACAACTATACATTGATACTGAATGGGGATATAGAGGATCTTAATAAATTTGACTATCCTGCAATTCGTAAAGCCTGGCCTAAACTATATAATCTGTTTGATCATTTTGCCCAGGATAACCAGCTTCGTAAAATCGTCGGAAACCATGATCTATCCCTTCTGAATGCAAAAGACTATCCCTACCCCCTCATCCATGGGCTCAATATCGTAAAGAACGAAACTACCATTTGTGTATTTCATGGACATCAGGCTTCTAAACTCTTCAGCAACTTTGACTATATATCGGAATTTATCGTCCGCTATATGGCTAAACCCCTTCATATTAAAAACGCCAGTGTGGCCCATCATTCAAAACGCCGTTTTTCTGTGGAACGGAAAATTTATAGGGCAGCCCGTGACATGGGAATTCTCGCCATCATCGGTCATACCCACAGGCCCCTATTTGAGTCCCTTTCTAAATATGACAGCCTCCGCTGGTCCATAGAAGAGCTCCTGCGGGAATATGCGGTGGCAGACCCGGACCGAAGGATCCAGATCCGTGCACTCATCGATCTATACCGGAGCGAACTGGAACGGATCAGTAAAAATGGAAAAAGAAAGGAAATTTCCCGGAGTCTTTACAGTACCGATGCACTCCTTGTCCCCTGTCTTTTTAATTCGGGCTGTGCCACCGGAAAACAGGGGATTACCGCCATAGAACTGGATGGGGACAGTATCTCCCTGGTCCATTGGTCTCAGGAAGGGAAAAACCGGCCCTATATCGAAAAGGAAGCCCTGTATCGGGATCGGATCGACCAGGGGATTATCCGTTATACCCTCAAATCTGACAATCTAGAACAAATCGGGATGCGTATTTCCCTGCTGGGTAAACGGAAGGAATCGGAAACCTTTACCCCCCCTGTAAACAAGGCCCTCATCCTCCAAACAGGACTGTTATAGTAGAGCCGCTCCCGACTTGCCCAGATCTGGACCGCCACAGGGGGCCTCCCTTCCCGGTTTTGGACCATAAATGTTTGCTTGCTATAACCTGCGTTTACAGTCCATAGTAAAAGCATGGAAAACAACAAGGCGAAACTTATAAAAACAGCATCGATTATTGCCATGGCGGGGAATGCGGTATTGGCGCTGCTTAAAATTATTGTAGGTCTCTTCGCGGGGAGCCTCGCCGTAGTAGGAGACGGCATTGATTCATCCACCGATGTAATCATTGCCATGATGTCCCTGGTTGTGGCCGGTATTATCGCCCGTCCCGCCGATGCGGAACACCCCTGGGGGCATGGCCGGGCGGAAACCATAGCTACCACAATCCTGGCCTTTATCCTCTTTTTTGCGGGGGGCCAGCTTATCATCCGGTCCGTCACCAGTATTTTTTCTGGGGCGGTACCGGAAGCGCCGGCACCCCTTGCTTTGGCAGTGACGGGCTTTTCCATCCTGGGCAAGCTCAGCCTCGCCTGGTCCCAGTACTACTTCGGCAAACGGGCCGACTCGGCCATGCTCCGGGCGAATGGTAAAAATATGGTTGGAGACGTGGTCATATCCAGCGGGGTACTCCTGGGGGTAGGCCTATCAATCATGTTCAATATCGGAATGCTCGATCCCATCGTCGCAACCCTGGTTGGACTCTGGGTAATCCGGTCCTCGGTCAGCATCTTCCTGGAAGCAAACATGGAGTTGATGGACGGAAGTTCCGATACGGCGCCCTACACGGCGGTATTTAATGCGGTCCGTACCGTCCCCGGCACTATAAATCCCCACAGAACCCGGATGCGCCGCATTGCCGGTCTCTGGGATATAGATATCGATATAGAAGTGGACCCTGAAATGAAGGTCCGGGAAGCCCATCATATTGCCAGCCAGGTTGAGCGGGCCATTAAGGATTCGGTAGAGGGGGTCTATGATATTGTGGTCCATATAGAGCCCGCAGGTGAGGCCGACAAACATGATGAAGAACAGTATGGTCTCCGCGAATCGGAGCTATAACTTAAAAAGCCACAAATGCGGGGAGGCTCACATCTTCCGGTCGGCGGGCGCTTCCTAAGAAATAGACAAACCGGTTGATAAGATTCTGGTAAAACTTTGCCAGCAGGGTTACCTCTTCCGCCTTCCCTTGGGCATCCGGAGAAGCCTCCAGAAAAGCCCCCGGAGAAACTCCAGGGGGAGTATCCAGGGGAGCATCCGGAGTATCCGGAGCATCCTGAGCATCCAGGGTGGTTTCCAGAATAAAAAGCACCCACCGGGTAGATTCGGGCCCCAGCATGCGTACTTCATAAGCAAACAGCGTTCCAGTCTTACCCTCAGACAGGGTCAACCGGCGGCTGCCTTGTACTACACTCCCCTGCGCCACCCGTTCCTGCACATCCCATACTTGCACCGTCGTTTCTTGCCCACCCCTTTCCTGCGCCCCCTGTTCTTGTACCACCCTATTTTGAAGCCACCGGCGAATTTCCTCATCCCCAAGATTCTGCTGCCACCTGCGGCTCACATTGGATGCCAGCGCCGTATTGGCTGGTATGGGCACCGCTTCCCACTGTGCAGGCTTAAAATAGAGCCGCTCCCGGCTTGCCCAGACATGGACCGCCACAGGGGGCCTCCCTTCCCGGCTTTGGACCAGATAGGTCCCCGCCAGGGCAGGAATTGCATTGCGTCCAAAGCCGGGAGGGCCCCGGACAGCTTCCGTACCCCGTATCAGGAGGCCCCCCGGTGCCGGGGTACGAGACCTTGGCTGTCCCACCGTAAGGGGAGTAGCAGCTAGCGTTCCTGTCATCTCCGTTCTTGCTGTCACCGAAATGAGCGGAGGGGACTCCGCAACGGACCCTGCTGGGGGAGACAAAAATCCGCCCCCAGTACATCCTGCCAGGGTCAGCGTGGCAATGAGAATACAGACAAGGGACCTCATACCTACAGTCTATTCTACGGTTACACTTTTTGCCAGATTCCTTGGCTGGTCCACGTCCCGTCCCAGTTCCAGGGCACAGAAATAGGCAAAAAGCTGGAGGGGAATAATCAATATAAAGGGATAAAAGAGCTCATCAACCTGGGGGACCGGAATAATATCATCCGCAATGGCTGCTACCTCCGCATCCCCTTCGGTACAAACCGCAATAATAGGTCCTTTCCGGGCCTTAATTTCCTTAATGTTAGAAAGCACCTTGTCCCGTAAAGAATCCTGTGGAACCAGAAATACCGAGGGAGTATCCTCATTCACCAGTGCAATAGGACCGTGTTTAATTTCGCCCGCCGAATAACCCTCTGCGTGAATATAGGAGATTTCCTTCAGTTTCAGAGCTCCTTCCAGAGCAACGGGGTATTCCAACCCCCGGCCCAGGAAAAGAAAATCCCTCACCTTGTAGTATTTCTTTGCCAGTGCCTGGATATGGTCCCGCTGCTTCAGTACTTCCCGAACCTTTTCCGGGATACCCTGCAATTCTTTTACAAAGCGCTGACCTGCAGAAACCGACATATCCCGCATCCGGGCCATGAGCAGGGCAAACACATAGAATACCGCAAGCTGACTCGTAAAAGCTTTGGTGGATGCCACGGCGATTTCCGGGCCCGCATGGGTGTACACCCCGCCATCGGATTCCCGAGCAATGGTGGAACCTACCACATTACAGATACCGAGGACCCGGGCTCCCTTGCGCTTGAGTTCTCTCATGGCATAGAGGGTGTCGGCGGTTTCCCCCGATTGGGTAACTGCAAAATAAATAGTATCGGGCTCTACCACCGAATTCCTGTACCGCAGTTCGCTGGAAAGTTCCGCACTGGCAGGAATGCGGGCCAGGGTCTCAATGAGATAGGCTCCCACAAGCCCGGCATGCCAGCTGGTTCCGGCAGCAACAATTTTGATTCGCCTTATTCCCAGGAGTTCCCGGCTTGTCATATTAAGGCCGCCGAGCTTGCCTGTGGCATATTCAGGATCAAGCCGTCCGCTCAAGGTCCGGGCAATAGATTCGGGCTGTTCAAAAATCTCCTTTTCCATGAAACAGGCGAAGCCCTCTTTTTCGATTGCCTCCAGGTCCCACTGAATTTCATCAACCTGTTTATCAACCTGCTGATCATTCAAATCCGTTATGGTGTAGGTGTCCTTTGTAAGGGATACCAGTTCACCGTCTTCCAGGTACACCACCTGTTTCGTATGGGCAATCATGGCGGTCACATCGGACCCTAGCAGCATCTCCCCATCTCCCACACCGACCACCAGGGGAGACCCGTAGCGGGCTCCCACAATACGGCCAGGTTCATCACTATGGATGACCGCAATACCATAGGTTCCTTTAACTTGCTTCAGTGCCTGACGCACCGCCTTTTCCAGGTCCCCCTGATAATAATGGGCAATAAGGTGGGGCAGCACCTCGCTATCGGTCTCGCTTACAAAACGGACCCCCTGTTTCTCGAGACTCGCCTTAAGGGCGGTATAATTTTCAATAATTCCATTATGAACCACGGCGATTTTTCCGCTCGAATCCTGGTGAGGATGGGCGTTGATATCGGTAACCCCCCCATGGGTTGCCCAGCGGGTATGGCCGATGCCGCAATGCCCTTCCAGGTTTGCAGGAACTATGGCCCGTAAATCCTGAATTTTACCGGTCCGTTTTACAACTTTTATGGAGTTTTCGGTCTGAACCGCAATACCTGCGGAGTCATAGCCCCGATACTCCAAACGCTTTAAACCATCCAGTAAGATGGGGGTCACATTTTTTGGACCGCAATAACCAACAATTCCGCACATCTATCAGCCTCTCTGGGTCTTTCATTCTATCCCCTAACCAGGGTATACACGTATTATATCCATCAGCGGTATATAGGACCATATAAAACGTCAAAATGATTGTCCTTTTGCCCGATTCCGGTTATGATATAGGTAATCATGAGCTCTGGTACGGACCTTTATACGATATTACGGTTATATGCCAATAAAAACCGCACTCCCCAGGTCAGCGTTGCTGCATTTTTACAGTTTCTGGAAAAATATGCAAAGCATTATGAGGCTGAACTGGCAGACCTGGCTTACTGGGCCCAGGATACGGGCCGCAAGGTATGGTCAGAGCTTTCCAAGCTGGCCGAACAGGGCAAAGTAGAACTCATCACCGATGAAGTC
Source organism: Treponema sp. (assembly GCA_012517385.1). GTDB lineage: Bacteria > Spirochaetota > Spirochaetia > Treponematales > Breznakiellaceae > Gracilinema. The sequence continues at coordinate 10,935 of JAAYUZ010000184.1, forward strand.
GGCACAGTTATTTCTATTCATCAATTTTACATCGATGTAATCCAACAAGCCTACAGAAATATAGATGAATCGGCAGAGCTGCCTTTTCCTGACGAAAACAGCCTGGGCATTGTGTTACCCGCGAATCAGGTTCGTAACATCAATATAGAATATGACCTGCCTAATCTGATTGCCCAGAAGCCAGAGGAAAACCCTCCTATACTTAAACTTGTATTCCCCGACAATGGGGGCTCGGCCCTTTTGCTCCCAGCGATGATTCAGAAACGGCTTTTGGAGATTGCCCTCTTAAAGGTGCGCCATTATCTGCGAAGCCATAACAACAAAGAATATATTCAACACAAACTGGCACCAGCTTTTCATGGAAAAGAAACCCAGCTGAGGGATACTCTGAACCATCTTCTGGTTCGCCCCTTTGATGCTATCCGTGATATGGAAGCTTCCGGAGATTTCATCTATCCATTCTGGGCCTATCTCTGCACACAGATTAAAAATGATATCAAGAAAAAGAATGACCGGCTTCCGGAGGATATGGCGGCCCTGCAGGCGGTCCTGGTAGTTGAGGTATATAATAATTTTTATAAAGGCAAGGTAACCCGGGAAAAGGAAGCCGAAACGGCCTTTCGCAACCTGGAATTGCAGCTGGACAAGGCCCCCTATTATTATACTATTGATGAAATAATCCGCTTTACCGACACCAAGGGGGTTCCGCTTCTGGGGCAGTATACTCAGGAAGCCCTGGAACAGTACCTGAAAACTAAAACAACCACCTCTGATGTTAAGGACAAGCTGCCCGATCTCCTCATAGTCCAGGGGCATAGGGGTGAAAAATGGTTTGTAAAAAAAAGTAAAATGCTCGTGCTTTGCTTCAAGCTCCTCGGTGAAGTACGCCCTAAAGTAAAAATGGCTATTTCACAACGCTGGTTTAAGCTTATGCAGAATTATGAGAATGAACCGGCCATGCAGGATGAAGAAGCCTTTGAACAGGAACTTTGGGAACTTACAGAGCGGTTTTCTCCGACTCTGGTTGCCTTGCTGGATGATAAAAAGTTGTATCTCGTTCATACGGAGCTCGAAAAGGGGGAAAACGGCAGTCCTGAACATACCCGGCTCTTTTATAAGGGAACCCTGGTTCCCTTAAGCGAGCTTCTCCTCTTGAAACAGAAGGACCTGCTTACCGATGTTAAGGTTCTGCTGCCCTTCTGGTATTCCCTGCCAATTATTTCTTCAGTTATTGCATTCTTTAAGCAGCGGAGCCGGAAGCGAAAAAAAACAAAAAAATCTGTAAGCCCATCGGTTGTTTCAGGAACTCCTGAAGAGGCAACACAGGCCGATGATACTCAATCGGAAGTAAATCAACGGGACCGCCGCAAAGAGCTTAGAGAAGCTGCCCTTAAGGTAAAGAACCGCCTGATACCAGAGGGCCATACAATTGACTCCTATATGGAAGAACTGCTGGATCGATGGAACCGTATCATCAATGTGGATGCAAAAAACAACCTTACAGAGGATGTCAATTCTCTTGTTCGAGACTACCTGCGAAGGACCATCAGGAGCCTTAAAAATGCGCCTTTCACTTCGGACCGTATTTCAAACCTGGCAGAGGCCCTGGTAAATACCCCCAATCTGCAGAAACTGCCTGCCCAGGAATCGCTGAAACTGTATATCCAACTCTATATAATCAAATTATTAACAGAATAATATCCGGTTGATTAATGCAGATAATACCCCACATTCCGTACTAGGGATATCAACAAGGGACCGTTACAGGTCCCCATCCTTAGCAATCGGGAGGCACCGATGAATAATTTAAATTCTATTTTGATTGAGGGGAATCTGGTTCGAGATCCCCTGCTCCGTTCAACCCCCAAGGGCACCCCAGTATGCAGTTTCAGCCTGGCCTCGAACCGTTTCTACAAACAGGATACGGGTTTCGAAAAGGAAGTAAGCTTTTTTGAAGTAGAAACCTGGGCAAAACTTGCAGAAAATTGTTATAACCTGGGCCACAAGGGCCGCGGGGTCCGTGTGGTTGGCAGATTAAAACAGGAACGCTGGCAGGGAACCGACGGTAAACCCCGGGCAAAGATTGTCATTATTGCGGAACACGTGGAATTCCGGCCCGATTTTTCAGAAAAGAAGGGAGCATCGCAGGAGGAAATCCTGGAAGAACAGAACGCAGCAGCCGAAGCAGTGCCGGAAAACCTGGATACTAGCGATCTCGTGGCTTCTGAGATTGCCGAGGATGCGCTGGTGGAGACGATGGTTTTTTAAATCCCTCATCGGGATTAGCATAAAAACCGTCCTTCCAGTTAAAACGGGTGGTATTGGGCAGGCTCTTACCCGCCTTAAGGGCGGCCATTACATCCTTATAGTCAACCTTTTTCAGGGGCGGACCGGAAAAGTCCAGAATAAAGCGGCGGAAGCCCGCCTCCCTGAGAAAGGTTTCCTTATCTATAATCGAAAAGGGCTGTTCCGGTATCACTAAAGTGCCATCAGGAGCACTGAGCAGCCTGAAGTTGCCCTCCTTTCCATCGGAAAAGCTCTGGAACTGATACATACTGGACAGGTCAGAGCGGATACGGAACAGGGCTGGGTATGCAAAGAGGGTTACAAAGGTAAAGGGCCTCAGGTCATCACTCACGGTTCGTTCCAGGTTCTGGCGGTTATTTTCCAGGGGACTTACCTTATACATGAGTCCCAGTTCATGAAGCTGGGCAAAGGACCAGCTGTTAAAAGCATAGAGGTAGGGCCCTGCGATAAGTCGAGCATCGGTTCCCCTGAATAGTGATAGATGGGCCATATTATTAATCACAAAGTGCCGGTAGCCTGAGGCAAGCAGCTGGGGAATTTCTTCTGACAGGAGCGAATCAAGGGCTTCCGGATAGTAGGGGTCTAACACCAGTATCAGTTCGTTTTTTGAAAAGGGCAGAGCGGTGTGTTCCTCCAGTATTGCACGGGAAACCGCCCGGGTATAGGAAAGCATGGCCCGCACGGGTTTAACCGATTGAAGCACAAAAAGGTCTTCTATACGGGATACGGCAGCGTAGATCCCTTCGGGAAAGAGGTCCTTTTCCTGTTTCTGGGGTTTCGGAAGCAGTACTGGAGGGGCGGTTTCCCGGCCAGGCATCCTTCTAAAGGGAGCCAGGTCCTTTGGCAGCACCGAAGGGTACCGCTTGGTCATGGTACGGGTCTGTATGATATATACCGAATCCCCCACATCAAAATTGTCAGGAATAGAAATCCATACCCCTTCTCCGGTAGTTTCTGCGAACGTAATCTTATGGGATTGACGGTCCGAATCGTCCTTCTTATGGATCCGGATAGAATCCCCCGCTTCTATGGTTACACTGGATTTCTCCAGCATAGCCCGGCGGTCCGATTCTGCGCCCCGGACCTTTAAGATTTTACCCAGCGGGATACCGGTGCCGCCTGCCTGATCCGGATCGAGCCAGGCGCTTGGGCCGGCGGCTTCCATATAAAAGGAGGTTTTTGGCCGGGCAAAGTCGTGTTTCAGAATAGCCTTTGCTTCTGCAAGGGCCCGTTCCCGATCCCCATCCAGGTTATCCAGGAGATGCCTGTAGGCAGAAACAACAGTACCTACATATTCGGCACTCTTCATACGGCCTTCGATTTTAAGGGAAGCTATACCCATATCAGCAAAGGCCGGCACCTGATCGATTAATTGCAGGTCCGCAGGGCTGAAATAGTAGCCCGGCTCATCATTTACCCGGTACAAGCGCCGGCAAGCCTGGGTACACATGCCCCGATTCGCCGATTTGCCCCCCAGGTAGCTCGAAAACAGGCAGAGTCCGGACTCGCTGACACAGAGGGCCCCATGAACAAAGATTTCCAGTTCCATGGTGGTCCGTTCCCGGATGGTCCGTATTTCATCCAGGGTAAGTTCCCGGCTTAAAACCACCCGGCTGAATCCCTGCCTGGAAAGCACATTAGCGCCCCGGGAACTGGAAATATTCATCTGGGTCGATGCATGCAGTTTGAGGCTGGGAAAGTGCTGGCGTACCATACGGCTGACCCCAAGGTCTTGAACAATAATTCCGTCGGGACCTATGGCTGCAAGATATTTCAGGAATTGGTACATCCGGTCTGCTTCCCGCTGCTCAAACACCGTATTTACCGTTACATAAATCTTTTTCCCCATCCGGTGCAGGTTTCTTACCGCCCCTTCGAATTGGGAATAGGCAAAATTGCTCGTCCGGAGACGGGCATTAAAGTTCTTTAAACCTAAATAAACCGCATCGGCCCCTTCATTTATTGCCGCATCCAGAGCTTCCGGAGAGCCCGCAGGGGCCAGTAATTCTATCCCTTTCATTGAACAACCTTAATAATAATACCGAGTTTAACGAGCCCATCATAGACAAATTGCACCGACATACCGGATAACAGCAGACCCATAATCCGTTCAATTACCGCTACACCGGTTCGCCCCAGGGCTTTTAATATTATTTCAGAAGCCCTGAGAGAAAAGGCTGTTGTGATGAGCGTAAAGGCCACCGCTACAAAGAGCATGGGCATGATGATATAGAGCGGTTGCTGGGAACTGGTGAAGAGTAAAATCGTGGTAATTGCACCTGGACCTGCCAGCATCGGAATGGCCAGGGGGAAGATGGCTACCGAGGTCCGTTCATCATCATCCTCTTCATCGGGCTTTTCATTGCTGGAAACCTTAGACCGGTTTGGCTGGCCAAAGAGCATTTCCAGGGACACGATAAACAGCATAATACCGCCGGCAATAAAAAAGGACCCGGGATGAACATTAAGAACTAAGAGAACCCATTTGCCAGCGAGGATAAACAGGGAAAGGATAAAAAAGGCGGTTATAACGGCCCGTTTAATGGTCCGCTTTTTTTCTTCCGCCGTAAGCCTGGCTGTCAGGCCGATATACATGGGTACAATACCAAAGGGATCAACAACTACAAAAATTGTAAAAAGAATCTGAATAAACAGGGATACCATAGAACTGGGACTATATCCTATTTTTAAGCCTTGGTACAGGTACCCTGCTGGTCCACCTTGAATACTGTTCCCAATCAGTTGGTCCACCTTGAACACAGCTCCCATAGTTAGGCTTTGCCTTTTTTACATTAATTTTGTAGTATATACGTATCGCCTTGTAAGGCATAAGCCTTAAGAGGCCACTGAATAAACCAAGGAAAGGAGCACCCCATGAGCGCAGAAGTAACCCTGACCTCAGCCAATTTTGATGCGGAGGTCATGCAAGCCTCTACACCGGTTTTAATAGATTTTTGGGCAGAATGGTGTATGCCCTGTAAGATGGTCGCCCCCCTGATTGACCAGATTGCTACCCAATATGCGGGAAAACTTAAGGTCGGAAAGGTGAATGTTGATGAAGACAGCGAGCTTGCAAACCGCTTCGGGATTGTCTCCATACCTACCCTTCTGGTGATGAAAGATGGCAAGGTAGTGCGGCAGCGGGTAGGGGCTCTGCCAAAACATGAATTAGAGAATCTCTTTAAGGATCTGCTTTAATCATGAGGTTTTTGGTCCCTTAACACCCCAGGGCCTGTCTGCCCCGGGGTTTACTTTTTCTTTTTTATCGACTTGAGCGTTTTTACCGTTTCCGTATACCGTTCGGTGCGGTTTGGTAAACCTGGAGTAGCTCCGCTTGTAACGGTAACATACCAATCCCAGGCACTATTTGAATCCGCAGCAGATTCATCCCGGCAAATGGTTCTGGTCGTAGTGGTATAACTGCTCCTGCAGGCATCGATGGGCTGCGGAGGGACATTGAGCCCGTTAGTCCCAGTCCATGCCTTTGAGGCTGCAAGGAATGCACTGTATTGAACCAGTTCCTGCTTGAGCCAGTCCCCGCTGTTATATTCGCTGAACAGCACCGCATCCAGAATTAAACCATCCTGGTTCACCAGGGCAATCCCATCGGTTTTTCTGAGGCCCTCTGTACTTCCTCCGATCCAGAAATCCCTTGCAAAAGGAGACGCTTCAGTGCCAGCTGAACGGGAGAGATCATCTGATACTTCATCCACACAGCCCTCTTCTATTGTTCTAAGATGGAGAACGATGTATTCTCCCTGAGACACTTCTACAGGGGGAAACTCGTACAGGGGCTTACTAACTCCATTAATAGCGGTAATGACCGAAAGGGCACCCAGATTCCCCGCCGATGTGGTATAAAGTTCGATAAACTCTACCTTGGGTTTACTGTATTCGGTGCGAAGTTCCGTGATTAAAAGACCCGGCACACGGTCGTTACGGGATCGGAATGGGGTAAGAACACTAATTGTGTTACCCTTGGCATCTGCCACCAGAAGATCCGCCATGATAGGGCTGCCAACCGGTAAAGGGTCCTTAAAGGTCACAAGAAGCCGTTGACCATCTTCGATATGATCAATCGCATAGACTGGATCGAAGTGTACCGATTGGGCTGTAACCGGGACAGAAAAGTCAAAAGCCACCTGGGTCGCTGAGAGGGCCTTAACACCGGAAAAAACAGGCATGGTTGTATCAAAGGAGATTACATTCTGCAGAACCGTCTCAGGTTTGCAGGAAGCAAGCAGGATTAACAGTACAAACTGAATAGAAACTAAAGAGTTCCTGAATCGATAGTTCCTCAAGGATTTCATCAATTTTTCGCCCCTTTGTTCATGGTACTAGCAAAAAAGCCCCCGTGCTTTAATACAAGCTCCCATTGTGTGAGGCTCTTTCAAGACTCCCTGAACTTTAAAGGAGCCTCACTTTTAAAAGCAGGGTAAATCTGATAGAATCCCAGCATGAGTCTGATGATTTACACCCTGGATCTGAGAGCCCCCTTTCTGTATTCCCCGAATCTGTTTATAGACCCCTTTAGTCAGGTCATTTATGAAGAACAGGTTGCCTGTTTTTCCCTCGATAAGGAAACCGCCGGTACTATTGATCCCGATCCAGCAAACTATTTAGGGCCCCTGCTTTTTACAGGTGCTAAACCAGATTCAGAAAACTTAACATTAGATGCTGAAAAGGGTTGCTCTATTCCCAAGGGCCTGTATCTTTTTGCCCAGTTGCGCGAAGGACCCGAACGGGACCTCTTTACTGCCATGGCAATAGAAGTGCAGAAGGAGGGTCTTTGGCGGCGGCTGGATTTAGAACCAATCGTTTATATACGAACCTTAAAGGAAGAAACTGAATTGGTAACCCAGGTACTGCGGCCTATCAGGTCTGCTTCAGGACAACAACAATAGCAGTCCCTATGACGGAAGCGCCAAAAAGGAGACGGGTAGTATGCTCCCTTTCCCATACTATTTATGAAAACCTGGCACTGGAGAACTATCTTTTTAATAAGCTTGATAGCCAGGAAGAGCTGCTTTTTCTCTGGAAAAACACCGATGCGGTGGTTATCGGCAGGTTTCAGGACCCTGAACTTGAGTGCAACCTGGGGGCCCTTACTCGAGATGGGGTTCCTCTGGCCCGCAGACAGAGCGGCGGCGGAACCGTATGGCATGACCTGGGAAACCTCTGTTTCACCTTTATGGGTCCAAAGGCTTTTTTTGACCGGAGAAAGAACCTTATATTGATTCAAACCGTCCTAGAACAGCTCGGGTTCCCCGCGGAACTCAATGAAAGGCACGATATATTGTTACATGGTAAAAAAATATCCGGTTCAGCCTTCCGTGAAAAAGCGGACCGGGCATTTCATCATGGGACCCTGCTCGTTGCTTCCCAGCTCGACAAACTACACTATTATTTAAAACCTGAAATTGAAAAATCCCGCAGTAGACATACCCGTTCAGTACCATCACCGGTGACCCAGCTTTCACTATGGAATCCTGATATAACGATTACTGAAATTGAGAACAAACTAAAGGAGCTTTTTTCCCCCGAACCGGCAGAGCGTATCTCTGCGGAGCAGGTACAGACTGAAGCAGATTTTGCAGATTACTTAGAATTCCTGCAAAGCCGGGACTGGATTTACGGTCCCGGCGCAGACTGATTGCTAAAGCTGCGTTTCAAGCTGCGCTTAAAGCCGCAGGGCTTCTACCATATAGCGGATATCATTACCAGAAGCGGACTTTTTTGTCATTTCTATTACAAAGATCATAGATCCATCCTGAGGAGCTATCATGACCCGACAAATACGATAGGCAGCAATAAGGGGACGTTTAATTTTGGGAGTACCTACAACATACTTCTTTTTGCTTCCATCAGCCTTAGTTCGTTCCAGGTTGATAAAAAAGGATGTTTTTAAAGTCTCGCCTGTTCCCTCTACAAGGCTTACTATACTTGCTGTAAACGCATCTCCGGATTCAAAATCCCTGAATTCTATCGGTGTATTATCAACCTGTGAGCCTGCATTTGCCTCCATTGAAAGATAGAGGGGCCTGCTCTGTCTTAAAAAATCTATAGCATACTTCTTGAAAAGGGAGCCATTAGCAGCAAGTAAGGTGTAGAGAGCACCGCTTCCATCCTGGCCTGGAATAATAGGGGCAGCATGTACATAGGACAGGCGACCGCCGCTTACAAAATTATTCTTAGGGACATCAACAATATAGAGTTCGGCCCACGGTTTTAGGCTTCCAAATTCAACCCCATATTGTCCAAAGGTATAATAATGACCATTTGCCGAAAATCCCAAATCGACAAAGGTTGCTGCATCCCCTGCCCAGAGAGCACTTGCTGCTAAAAGACCTAGACCTATTATAATACTTGTATATAACCGTTTATACATGTGATGCTCCTTCGTTTTCTTATCGGCATTTATTTCATGGTCTTGAGTATAGCCCTATTGTAAGTTATGGTTATGACATGACCCTTTCAGGCAGAAATCGACTAATTATCTTGGGGATCCTCTGGAGCGCCCTTATACTGGTGGTATTCAGCTTTTTTGCCGTACAAACCTTTTCTGTTTTCCCAAAGATCAGTGAACTGGCAAAAAACAGATCATATGGTTTTTTCCATTCCCTCATGATTCCCTTTTTTAAAGTCCATAGTTATACTCCGCTTATCTCTATTTTGTTCTGTCTGCTCTATAGCTTTGCAGCAAGTATAACCATATTTGTATTATTTGAAAAAACCCAGGCACCGGAAATACTATTTTTTGCAAACTTTGTTCTGTCCTTAAGTCTGGAAATGAGCCGTATGGCTATCCCCCTCATTTCTTTTTACGACACATCTCTTACCTATGCGGTGTTTACCGGCAAAATCTTATTGTTCAGCCGTCTTTTTGGGCTTTTTTCGTTGTTTTTGGCCAGTATTTATGCAGCAGGTATGGAAATGCAGCGCTATGGCATATTGCTCATATTAAATGCCGCAATCTGCTTAGCCCTTGCTTCAGGGGTTCCCATAGACAGCATGAATTGGGATACGGCCCTAACCCCTCTATATGGATTTATAGATATGTTTTTTCTTATTGAAGCAACAATAGTTGGAATCACCATATTAAGTTTTTTTATTTCTATTAAAAATAAGAGCAGTAAGGACTATGTATATGTCAGCCTTGGGATTTTACTGGTCCTATTAGGCAGGGATATATTGATCCATGCGGACACCCTTCTGGAGCCTGTCATTGCAGTATTCATCCTTGCTTTTGGGACCTGGATGTACTGTAAAAACCTGCACCAGTATTATTTATGGTTGTAAAAACTGAACCGCAAATCCTACACCGATTGGCATAAGGATGTTATCAAAGTCCTTAAGGGGTAAAAGCTCGATAATCGTAGCCGTGATGGCTGCTATAAAGGCTACAGGAATAGAACTGGAAACCCTGTAGGCCATAAAGAAAACCGCAAAGAAACATGCAAAAGAACCCTCGATACTTTTTCCCATCAATAAAGCAGGCCGGATTTTGCCAAAAAGCTTGCCAACGAGGCTTGCCAGTCCATCACCAAAGGCAAGGGCATAAATAGCGATTGATGCAGCAGGAGCGGGATACAGCAGCAATGCAAGCATGGCTCCCAGCCCCAGAGTTACAGGCCCTAATACAAAATGCCCCTGGTCCCGTTTTCGGGCAGCCATGGAAGTTACCTGTGAGATGATAGGAACTACTACCCCGGAAAGACGAAGGGTTTCAGAATAGGCATATACCAGAATACCCATGCCTAATAAGGCTAAGGTCCCAACTTTGCTAATTACAGCGAGACTGGGAACTATGGCAATTAAAAAATGAATCGATTTTCTAAATAACTCTGTTCTCATTTCATCGGCTGTACTTGTATATATCATACCCTTGCTGTCCTATTGTATTGCTTGTTTGTACAAGTTATCTAGCAAATTCCATGCCAAGACAAATATTGCAAACGACGCCAGATTATTTAATTATATTATATATACTTAAAACTACCATGCATATAAGATTGATCTGAAAAGCTTGTTTAAGTATACATTTGTAGACATTTATGATTCAAAATTAGCTATCATAACAACAGGGATTTTGCCTTGACAGATCCGCCTTTCTGATGCTACTATCTGCCTCACAGAAGCATGGCCCTCTGTTGGACGATTAACTCAGCGGGAGAGTGCTACCTTCACACGGTAGAAGTCACTGGTTCAAATCCAGTATCGTCCAACAGA
>JAAYUZ010000185.1 GCA_012517385.1 Treponema sp.
ATCACCCGTTTCGTCGGAGGCATTTTAATACCTAAATGATTCTCGATAAACTGGGAAAGGCGTCGAAAATCCGATTCTTTGAGTGTATCCGAAGTAAAAAATTGATCCATAGCACCCTAATTAGACTTTACTTTTCTGGCTTCCTGCAGCTGGGCCAGAGATGCAAGCCGGTTTACATCCACAATGAGGGCAACCGTTCCATCACCCAGGATCGTGGCCCCCGATATGCCATCATTCTTTTTAAAGAGAATTCCCAGGGGCTTTATGACCGTCTGGTAGTCACCAATGACCTGATCTACCACAAATCCAACTGGGGAATCCATCGCATTAACAACCACAATCTGTTCAATTGCGGGCACAGCCCCGGGTACCTTAAAGAGGTCCCGTAATGCCACATAGGGTAGTACCCGCTGGCGATAGGTTAACAGAGAACGGGACTTTTGCATCAGTTGTAACTCATCCCGTTTTATTTCTACACATCCGTCTACTACCGATAGGGGTATCACATACAGTTCGTTGCCGATGCGGACCAGAAGCCCATCAATAATTGCCAGGGTTAAGGGGATTTTCAGGGTAATGTTGGTGCCTTTTCCCGGGCTCGATTCAACTAAAACGGAGCCGCCCAGAGAATCAATCTGCCGTTTCACCACATCCATGCCTACACCGCGGCCTGAAACACTGGTAACATTGGTTGCTGTCGAAAAACCGGGTGCAAACACAAGCTGAAAAATATCCTGATCGCTTAAAGAAGCAAGGGGAATCGTATCAGAAATCAACCCCTTCTCTACCGCCTTTGCATATATCCTTTCCCGGTTCATGCCGGCTCCATCATCACTTACCCTTATAAGAACATAAGCCCCTGAGTGAAGTGCGGAAAGACTTATGGTACCCCGACGGGGTTTTCCCTTTCGTTCCCGTTCCTCCGGGACTTCTATCCCATGATCTACGCTGTTTCGAATAATGTGTACCAGTGGATCAGTGAGCTTTTCGATCACCGTTTTATCAAGTTCAGTCTCCTCTCCATCGGTGATTAAATCGATCTCCTTTCCTAATTCAGAGGAAAGATCCCGGACAAGTCTGCGGAATCGATTAAAGGTCGTGCCAATCGGCAGCATTCGAATACCCATAGTGGTATCCCTCAGCTGAGAAACCAGCCGTTCAAATTGCTCCGATATGGCAGTAAGCCCTCCTTCTTGCAGGGATGCTGCAGTTCGCGCAAGCCTGGCCTGTAAGGTGACCAGTTCACCAACCAGATCAACGAGTGCATCGAGCCGGTTACTCGGAACCCGTATTGTGGAAGATGAGATATCCTGCCGTTCCTTTAATTGTTTTACGTGTTCCTGTTCAACAAGGGCACTTTGAATGTCCTCCGGATTGGCAATCTTTTTTTCAACCAATAATTCGCCAATCTTCCGCTTATCCTGCTCAATATGTTCTATAACCTCAGGGCTTGCTATACCCCGATCTACCAGAATCTCCCCAATCCGTTTTACTTCATCAACCTGTTCTATGGGTTGTATTTCTATTCGAGCAAGGTCTTCTACAAAAATAAAGACATCTTTAATTGCATCAATACCCTTATCTGTGGTCAGGTTTAAATCCCAGGCTAAAAAACAGGACTCTGGATCCAGTTTGGAAAGCAACGGGATAGATTGTTTAAGAGCAATTACAGAAAGGGGGCCTAATTCATAGAGTTCATCGATGAGCCTGAACGGGTTGGTCCCATTTTTAAAAAGCTCTGGTTTCGGAGCAAAATGGATGCGGTAGGTTAGCAGACCCTCGGTTTTAGCATCCTGTTCTCGTTCCATTTTTTGTGATTCACCCGTTGGTCCTTGTTCAATGGGTGCAGAGCCTTTCTCTGTATTGGCTAAAGCATTGAATTCCTTTTCCAGCAGGATCATCTCCTGCATGATATCCGCATCAGGTTCTGTAAGCATGGTGTTGATAATATCCCGAGCTCGAAGGGTAGCATCGATAAGGGGCTTACTAACCGGAATAAGACCATTACGGAGCATATCAAAGACATTTTCAACCTGGTGGGTAAACCGGGAAATTTCATCGAACCCGAACATGGCCGCAGAGCCCTTTATGGTATGCATGGCTCTGAAAATGGCCGAGATTGTTTCATGATTGTTTGGGTCCTGTTCCAGTGCAAGCAGCTGATCCTCCAGGGTACCAAGCAATTCCGCAGCTTCTTCCTTAAAGGCATCTTTAAATTTATCGATCATAGGGCCCCCTGATTCTGAATGCACCATTGTTTTTCCAGGGCTTCACCTGAGGATTCTGCCTGTAGGAGAAAACCATAGCGGACGAGAGTTGTCTGCAGCTGAGTTTGCACCGTTCCTGTTAGATGAAATTCCTTTCCCTGGGCATGGGCCTCTTTAAATGCAGAACAGATAAGCTGGATAATAGAGCTATCCATGTCGGTTACATTTGAAATGTCCAAATATATGGGTGCATTTTTGTTAAAAGCATCTAATAGTTCCTTATACAAGGGACTTGCCTGCTCTATAGTGAGATTCCCTTTCCATTCAAGAATGAGAGTGTTTTGAGCCTTCGTCATACTTTTAGTATAGACGAGCCTACCAATAATGCAATCCCAAAAGGTTGCTCTTTAAATCCTCAGCTATTACAGGGTATCAGGGATTTCTAAATAACCATAGAGGCGCATCATTACTTCCAGGAAACCCATTTTTCGTTTTTTAATGGAAATATCCATATATGCTACTCCCTGCTTCTCATCGACCGTAAAACCCTGAATGCTTAAGGGGTCGTTTTCGGATAATCCACTCTCATCGGCAATAGATCCCCGCAGGACCTTTTTAATTTGAAATTGCGGGGTAAGGCTGGAACCAAAACCGGGGGATAGGATTATACCAAAAAGCGGGGCAGTAAGCCGTTCTTTTGTATCCAGTTTGATGGCCTCTGCGAGCGGTTTTTGGGGACGTTTCGCCAGTGTCAATAACCACTTTTTGCCATCCTTTGTTTCCAGGGAAACAAGTTCTCCCGGCTGACAGAGCAGAAGCTGGTCCTGCAGGCTTGCTATCCGTTGTCCCTGGGGAGCTTCGATACCGTTCCCGTTAAGACCTACTATTTCACTTTCTAATGGCATATTCTGTTCAAAGGCTGGGGTTTTGGGAGCCACATACAAGATGCTGACCCCATCCCGATCCTCGCCAAGAACCAGTCCAAGCCAGGGTCGTTCAACCTGGCCGCCAGAAAGCAGGGCCGGTAAGGCTGACACCAGACGTTGAACGGGGACAGCAAAATTGATGCCCTGAAATTGCTCAATACCCGCGAATACAACCCCCAGCAAATTTCCCCGTTCATTTATCACGGGGCCCCCCGAATTACCATGGTTTACCGCCGCATCCAGCTGAATCACATCACCCAGCTGCAATAGGCGGCGGTTCAGTGCCGAAATAATGCCCGAAGTTACGGTCTTCTCCAAACCCGCGGGAGACCCAATGGCATAGACCTTATCTCCCACCTGGGCAACATCGGTGCCAATTACCGAAAAAACATATTCCGGTACCACTTCAGCCTTGATGACCGCCAAATCCATGATAGGATCCCAGCCGATTACTTTAGCGGGAATTCGAGGGCTCGTGGCATCTCCCAGGCGAATAAACATCCGGGAAATACCATTGTATTCGGGATCAACTTCACTGGATATTACATGATAATTTGTGATGAGCAGCCCGCTTTTATCAATAAAAAAGGCAGATCCCAAGACCCGGTCCGCATAAGAACGCCCCTTTTCGATTCGGAGCCCCCGATCTACAAGGACCGTGGCAACACCTCGAATCATTTCTGCAGTAGTATCCCGCCCCTGTAAAAAAAGCCTGTCAGACTCCTCTACCCGGCTATCGGACTGCAGGGCCAGGGTATACACAAATTGAGCGAGGGGTCTGAGTTTAAGTTCAACAGCTCTCTTAAAAAAGGGGTAGGCCTGATCTGCATTGATGGAAGCCCCAGACTGTGACGCCTGTACCAGGGAGAGAAAGGCTTCCAGATTTTTCCCCTGGGATAAATAATGTTCAGCCTGCAGAAGTAAAAGTCCTGCTTCGGTGAAGCCAGATAATTCCATGGATAAGTCTATAGATAAAACTTTTGATGAACCTAACACTGCTAGGGATCGGAAAAGGGATCTCGCCCGATTCCACTCCTTTGCAGTCACCGCTTTTTTGGTATCATCAAGCAATTTTGTAACAGCCCGTTGGAACTGGGTCTCAAGGGCTTCCTGCTGAGTTACATCAACATTTGGATATCGGGCTTTAAATACTTCGATTGCCTGAATAGCAGCGGTTGGATCTGAGTCTGCAAGGCGTTCTATATCGGATAATCTTACATCTATCGTATATTGGGGCGGTTCCAGCCGCTGGGCTGCCGTAGCACAGGAGAAAAAAACACCGGCAATAATAAACATAGAAACTGACAATGGGATAATCTTTCTAGGCATAATTACAAAATAAATCCTTTACCCAGTGGTTTGGTTACAGATAATCGGCAATCAGCGAAGGGTGTCCTTGTATTCGAACACTCCATCCCCATCCCAGTCACTCTCTATTGAATCATACCGCTGCTGATAAGCCAGAGCATCTACAGGGTCAAGCTGTACTGTTCCCAGACGAAAGCGGCGTATCGTCTCGAGCCGTCCATCAAGATCCATATCGATTCGCTGCAGGTCTGGCTGTCCAAGAGTAAATTCAAGAATAGATATAAGGCGGCCCTTGACGGTTTCGGTAGATCGTAGAGGAAGACCGTTTTTCAGCTCTATAGTTTCCAGTGAATCCTTAGCAAGGGTCCCGGGCCGTATTATTTTTGCAGCAAAGGAAACAAGGGACCGCTCAGTGAGCCGGGGAAGCAGCTGTTCCCGTTCAGGGAACAGTAAAGTTATTTCAGGATAGGTACCAACAATAGGTTTCAATTTAAAGGGGGCATAACTGAAACTTGCCGGGGCAGGGATATAGGTAACAGCACCGGCGGTACAATGATCCACCAGCGGATATTGATCCCAGTAAACCTGTACATCCAGGGACCCTTCATAGGGGGCAATAAATCCTTGCTGAGGGAGGCTCTGATCAAAGAGCACCCGAATTTCGTCAATTTTATCCTGGTTTGCATCGAACTGATAAGTTAGAATCCGACCATGTTGATATTCAACAATGACTTCACTAATGCCGTCCTTGTCTGAGTCTTCGGTGATACGCCCGGAATAGGTGGCAAACTTTTCAGAAAACAAGCGGTGGCTTGCATCAGTCCGCAGCTGTGTCCAAACCTTCCTCAAAAGTTCTACTGATATGCGTTGTCGATCTGCCAGTGCGTTGATGGCCGTGGGTTCATCAATGACGCCCAGGTTCAGGGCCTCTGAAAGTATCGGTAATAGATCATTACCTTGGGCGAGATATGCCTCTATGATTCGACGCCGTTCAGAAATATCCTGAATAAAAGGAACCGCCAGAAGGGAAAGCTGGGGATCGGTCTTCTGCAAAGCCGGAAGCCGTTGCAAAAGCAGGGACACAAGCTGTGGATCCTGTGAACCAGGAACCTTATCTTTCATATAACTGAAATACAGCTCTGCAAATCGGGGATCCAGAGGATAGGTATTCACAACCTGAGAAAAAAGCCGTGAAAATTGCCCCTGGTAATTTTGTAGTGCAAAAATCTTTAATTGTAGAAACCGGACATCCGCCGAGGGGAAGAGGGGTTGCAGGCTCTGCAGAGCCTGATCAAACTGGCGCATTTGGATCAACGCCTGGGCTTCCAGCACAGATGCAGCTTCCGCTGTATACCGCTGCCAACGATCGGTCATTTTTGCCTGACGCAGAGCCTCAAGAACGGAGCCGACAGGTTGTTCAAGCTGGAACCGCACCAGGGCCAATAGGTATGAAAGATCAGAAGACACATTTGAAAAATCCGCCCCCTGTTTTAAGAGGGATTCTGCATCCTGCCATCGGCCAGCCGTAATGGCCTTTAAGGCCCCCTCAACATAGAGCTGAGCAAGGGGCGTTTCATCCACCTGGGCAAATAGAGAAGCGGCCTGGGACATGCTGACTACCATCATGATGATTCCCAAAAACAGGGACCTGCTTCTCATACATGCTCCTTTTTACAGATTATTCAGCTGGTACAGCCGCTCCTTCGAAACCTGTTGCCTGCCGCGGTGGCAAGCCAAGCAGGGTCCGAACCTCATCATCTGTAAGGGTTTCCCGGGTCATAAGGTTGTCTGCAAGGAGCTCAAGTTTTTCCCGTTCCCGCTTTAATATAGACTGGGCAGTTTCTATGCCCCTGGAAAGTACAGCCCGGACTGCCTTATCTATTTTTTGCGCCATATCTTCCGAATAATCCTTATGGCGGGCAATTTCCTTGCCAATAAAAATAGGCTCTTCTTCCTGTCCATACGAAACCGGGCCGATTTCATCGGACATACCCCATTCACAAACCATGCGGCGGGCCAATTCTGTAGCCTGTTGAAGATCCTGCTTGGTACCCGTCGTGGTTTCGTTATAAATAAGCTTTTCCGCAGCCCAACCGCCATACATTATGGTTATTCGGTCCTCAATCCAGCCGCGGGTCCTGCTGTAACTATCTTCCTCAGGCAGCGACATGGCCATACCAAGGGCTCGGCCATGGGGTACAATAGTTACCTTATGTAAAGGATCGGCATTTTTAAGGAAATAATGCAGCAGTGCATGACCCGATTCGTGAATTGCGGTCATGCGCCGTTCCTTTTCAGACATGACCAGGGATTTTCTCGCCACACCCATAAGGATCTTATCCCGGGCTTCTTCAAAGTCTGCCATTTCTACTGCCGATTTATCTTTACGGGCAGCAAAGAGGGCTGCTTCATTCACCAGATTCGCAATATCCGCACCGCTTGTCCCCGGGGTGGCCCGGGCCAGGCGGGCAAAGTCCACATCGGCTCCCAGGGGAACCCGGCTTGCATGGATCCTGAATATGGCCTCCCGTTCTTTAATATCGGGCATGGCAACCACTACCTGACGGTCAAAGCGGCCGGGACGCAGCAGGGCTGGATCCAGTACATCAGGCCGGTTTGTTGCGGCAAGAATGATAACCCCATCCTTGGAGTCAAAACCGTCCATCTCAACCAGCATCTGGTTCAGGGTCTGTTCCCGTTCATCATGACCGCCGCCATACCCGGCACCGCGGGTGCGACCCACCGCATCAAGCTCATCGATAAAAATGATGCAGGGTGCGCTTTTACGGCCTTGTTCAAACAGATCCCGAACACGGCTCGCGCCTACACCGACAAACATCTCCACAAAATCAGAGCCGGACATATGAAAGAAGGCGACCCCGGCTTCTCCTGCTACAGCCTTGGCAAGCAGGGTTTTTCCCGTACCCGGCATGCCCACGAGCAGCACACCCTTAGGGATTTTAGCTCCCATTTTTGTAAATTTCTGTGGATTTTTAAGAAAGGCCACCACTTCCTGCAGTTCATACTTGGCTTCTTCCTGGCCGGCTACATCTGCAAAGGTAATTCGTTTTCCAGCTTCTAAATACCGTTTTGCCCGGCTCTTCCCGAACTGGAAGGCCTTGTTTCCGGCTCCCTGGGCATTCCTGAACATGAGCCAGATAAAGACAAAGCCAACAAGCCAGGGTAGAAATTCCAGAAAAAGCATCCAGGGTGAAAAACCGCTGACTGATCCGGAAATACGTACCCCTTTTTGTTTGAGCAGTGGCATGAGTTCCGTATCTTGATAGGGAATGAGGGTCTTAAATTGGACCAGGTCTCCATTCGGGGATTTAAAGGTACCCTCAATTTCGTTTCCATCAATAATTTTAACTGCATCTACTTCATTCCGATCCAACCTCATGACAAAGGTGGAATAGGGCACCTCCTGAGCAACCGGTTTATCGGATTTTAAGAAATAGGCAATGAAAAGACCTGAAACAAGTATAAAAAATACCAAGGCAAATCGGTTGCCACGGCCACCTTGTACCGGCGGCCGGGATGGCAAATTATCTTTCTGATCGTCGAGCATGGTTCCCCCGTAATTGTATTTCTAACATAAAACTATCATTTTTTTCCACTGTTTCGGGTATCGGATCCCGCCAGTAAATAGATATCTTTGAATGTATATCTATAAGCACATAAACGGCAAGACCCTGGGTGTCTTCGATAATGAATTGTTTTACCCAGGCTCTATCCGTAGACAATGTCCGTAGCTCTGCTAAAGAACGCAGCCGATTCCGATATCGGAGCCGATCTCCCATCTGTGGCAAGCGAACCAGACAAGGCAAGGTGATACGCTGGCGATTACCCCCTGACACTGCAGCGTTACCATTTGTAATAGAAAACTCCAAGTTTTCTATAGAAAACTGTCCCGGGCTGCGAATCACATGCGAAAAACCGGCTTCCGCAGCCAAGTTCTGTTTTTGCAGGATCTCTATAAAAAGACCTGTATGGATGAATCTGCAATCGCTCAAATTCAGGGCTTTTACCTTGCCTGCAGCAAACTGTCTCAGGGCAGTTCTGCGTACTGTTCTCAGCCTTGGACTTGTTTCCCCATCGGGATTCATGCCCTCCTTTAGCAGGACTCCGCTATCCCGGCGCAGCTTATCCAGCACCTGATACATGGATTCTTCACGGATAATCATAGGTTGATGAAAAAAAGCGGCCGATTCAGTGCGAAATCCTTGATTACTACCCTCTGCTATCTTCTCCCAGGAAACACCATTACTTACACTTTCTTTAAGTAATGCAGCAACGAAGGTCTGGGTGCTTGCAGCTTCAAATACACCGGATCGCCAGAAGGGAAATTCCCTGTCTAAAAGCGGAATGAGAACATTCCGTATCCTATTACGTAAATACCGATTATCCTCATTGGTCGAATCATTAGCAAAGGGAATACTATACCGAAAAAGGTAGGCTTCTACATCCTTACGGCTGGAGGTGATAAGGGGCCGTATAATCCGGCCCCGTTTTTCAGGAAGCTGTGCAAGCCCCATGGGCCCAGACCCCCGTAAAAAGCGCATCAACGCCAGTTCCAGCGCATCATCCCTCGTATGCCCCAAAAAAATCCAGGACGCTGACCAGCGGTGGATCTGGCGCTTAAATGCCCGGTGACGGTAATACCGGGCAGCGGCTTCGATACCCACCCTATGCTCTTTTGCATAGGCTTCTATTGCCCCTGGGGCAATATTTACAATAGTAAGGGGCACCTTAAGCTTTTTACAATGGTGTTTGATAAGATACGCATCGGCCCCGGTTTCATTCGATGGGCGGAGCCGGTGATTAACATGGACGCACCGCAGGGAAAAACCAAATTGGTCCTGTAGATGAGCAGAAGTATAAAGCAGCGAAACAGAATCGGCGCCGCCCGATATGGCTAATAAAACTGTCGTACCTGCCAGTTGTTTTGCATAGTTTGTAAGAACAGCGGCTGTTCTAACTTCAAGATCCGCCTGCTCATTTTTCATGGGGTTTCCAATAAAAAAAGCCGGAACAGGGAGCCTGCCCTGACCGGCTTTTTTGGCTATTCTTAATCTTACGCTTTGGGAGCTTCAGCTGCGGGTGTTGCGGGAGCAGCCTCAGCAGATTCAGAAGCAACTTCAGCCTTGGCAAATTTAACCAGAGCCACAACCTGTTCGGGGTTGGTTAGAATTTTGATGCCAGAAGCCAGTTTAAGATCCCGAACATGGATTGATTCATTCCCTTTAAGGTTAGAGACATCCACATCGATATGTTCAGGTAAATCTTTGGGCAGACATTCAATTTCAAGTTCATGGAGGGGAGCTTCCAGAACACCCCCTTCACGGACACCCTGGGCAGTACCAACCACGTGTACCGGCACCTTAGCATGAAGCGCCTTACCCTTCTCTACCTCATAAAAATCTACATGAAGGAATGCGCCCTTAAAGATATCCCGCTGGGTATCCTTAATAAAGACTTCATGCTGGGAACCGTCCACAGAAAGATTTAAAAGGGTACTTTCAGAAATTCCCTTAGTTTTTCTTCCAAATTCGAGGGCGTCCAGAACGATTGGCATGGCCTTTCCTGATCTCCCATATACAACCGCAGGAATTTTACCACTGCGTCGCAGACGGGCAGCCTCGGCAGACCCGGTATTGGCTCTCTTTTGAGCATTTAAAACAACGTGATCCATTATATAACTCCTTCCCTGACCAGCGCTTTCAAATTTATGTTTGCATAACTGGGACGGCAGGACTCGAACCTGCGAATGCCGGAGCCAAAACCCGGTGGCTTACCACTTGCCGACGTCCCAAAAAATTACAACTCTACGGTTGGATCATCCTGAACATTTCCAGAATCATAAACATCCAGGATCTTCTTTTGCAGTTCCGCCCTGAATTCCGGATGAATCGGATGGGCCACATCCTTGTACTCTCCAGATCGGGTTTTTCTGCTAGGCATGGCGATAAAAACACCGCTTTTGCCTTCGATAATTTTTACATTATGAACAACAAAGCAGTCGTCAAATGTAACCGTTACGTATGCCTTCAGCTTCCCTTCTCCGGCCACCTTGCGTATCCTGATGTCGGTGATCTCCATGACGCTCTCCTCTTTTTAGGCCCAGGTATAGTTGTACATGCTATTCTACTACTGTATCTGCCCTGCGCGCAAGAGGAAAGCTTAATTTCACAAAAGGCCATCGGCTTTTTAGTGTTATTAAAGCCTTTTTGGCTCTTTCTGGATCAGAAAATACACCAAAACAGGTAGAACCAGAACCAGAGAGATTAATAAAATCTGCTCCGAAATTCTTTAGTTCTAATAAAACGTTCCGATAGGTCTGCTGAACCTCTGGCGTTCCCCGTTTTAGAAACAACTCAAGAAAATCATTATAAAAAGTCCAGTTACCTGGGTGACTATTTAGCATCTGCAAAAGCTCATCTCTACCTCGTAAGGGTTTAGCGGGCTCCATTGCTTCAGCTCGAACCCTATCCAGCAAGGCAAAAGCTTCGGGAGTGCTGCTATGGAACCCAGGATTTACCAATAGAACAGCCCAGGGAGTTGGCACAGAAAAGGTTTCTATCTCCTCTCCCCTGCCTGTTACATAGGCTGTCCCACCCCTTATAAAGAAGGGAACATCACTTCCCAAACAGGCTGCTAGGGACTCCAACTCAGGATTGGTAAATGGCCTGCCTGAGATCTGGTTAAGTGCAATGAGCACCGCAGCAGCATCAGAGGAACCACCCCCCAAACCTGCACCGAGGGGAATCGCCTTCTCCAGATGGATATAATACCCGTTTTCATCCCCCTGTTCCATTTGGAACAGGCGAACTGCTTTATATACGATATTTTGCTCCGGCGGCACGGAAACATCCATATGGATTGCACCACCCATATGAAGTTCAATACCAGAGCGTTTTTTCAAAGAATCAATCCAAAGGACATCTCCAAAATCAAGCATCTGAAAGATGCTTTCTATTGGATGATAACCGTCAGATCTATGATCAAATACACCGAGATGGAGGTTGATTTTGCAAGGTGCCGCAACTCGTATGCCATCTCCCATGATCGACGCCCTATTATACTTAAAATCATACTTTTGTAAAGACCTTTAAGGTCAAGAATAATATTGACATGATTCATCCGGTGCGATATTTTTATTTTAGTGATAATTTATATTTTTGATTTCATCTATCCAAATTTACCAATAAAAATGGTAAAATGATACAAAAACCTGTTGACAGATAGCTAAAGTCTCCCTTATGTTTCAAGGGTAATATCAGTTATTTATGGAGTATGCTATGGTTCTTTATGAAACCATCAATAGTGATGATATGCTCAGCCTGGTCCCTATGACCGTTGAGCACAATGACGGGCTTCCCTTCCCCATGGCTGTCTTCGATGATGATTTTGATGACGACTTCGAAGATGAGGGTGAAGACGAAGATTTTGACGACCTCGACGACGAAGACGACTTCGATGACGAAGACGATTTCGATGACGAAGACGATTTTGACGATGAAGACGATTTTGATGATGAAGATGAAGACTTCGACGACGAAGACGAGGACTACGACTACGACGACGATGTCGATTATGACGACTTTGATGAGTAATTAATTAGTATAACCTCTCATCCTCTAAGGACTGCCCCTGTTATAGGGCAGTCCTTTTATTTTTTAAGCCTCCAAGGGGCAGATTAGGCTTCAGATTTCCATATAACCGGGGCTTCGCTCCAAAGACGTTCCAGGTCATAAAAGGACCGGGCCTTTTCGGTCATCAGATGCACCACCATGGTCCCCATATCAATTAAATTCCATTCATCATCCGCAGGGGCCTTTCGTTGCCGCCGCAGAATATCGATATGGGATTCCTGGGCGAACTCTTTAATGTGCCGCTGCAAGCCCTGTTGATGGGTACTGCTTGTTACGGTACTAATGATGAAAAAATCAGTCCATGAATTGAGGGCCCGCAGGTCGAGCACAACCACGTGCTGCCCCTTGTGCTCCGCAATCACCTTTGCAAGATTCTTTACCGTATCAACCTCTTTAGTTTGTAACATATCGTCCATTAAAATCCTTCCCAATTATCAGAGTAAAGTCTGCTGTATAGCTCACATCCTGAGCTGAATTCTGAGTCTCAGTGTTTGTTTCGGTAATAATATTTTTACATTTTATAACACTTGCCAAGGCTTGTGCTACTTCCGGATATCTGGAACGGTCGATAATCTGAGTTTTTTCATAATCATTACGATCCGCATTGTCATAGGATAATACGTCGTAACCAAATCCTTTCAAGAGTTCTGCCGTATTTCGAGCCAGCCCTATGGAAGGTGTACCATTCAGAACCTCAACCGTAAAAACCCGATCGGGAATATCTCCCTCTCCTTGACGAACCAGTCCTGTTATCGTCTGTTTCACAATTTCCTTAATCAGCACCCCATCATAAAAGGGGAAAAGCAGGGTTTTCCCAGATACCTGTTTTGCCGTACCACCTATTCTCTGTATTCCCAGCTTTTGTACATCCAAATTGCTCAATTCTTGAAAGATCCTGAGGGTCGATTCGGTATTCATTTTAGTCGAAATAAGGGTAGTAACTATTTTTTGAGCCTCCGGATCCTTTAAAAGCGTTCGTTTTTCATTTAAACGGGTAAGGAGGGCCAGAATTACCTTCTGTTTGCGCACCGTTGCAGACTCGGCTTCGACTTCATCTTTCTTTAAAACATAGGTTGCATAGGATACTGCCTTAGAACCATCCAGTTTGACAAAACCGGAGGGCAAGAGGATAGGCATTTCAGGATTATACTGATTTACCGGTTCTGGTATAAACAGAGAAATGCCTTCGACAAGGTCAACCAGCTTTTCTAAATGTTCTAGACTAATCGAAACCGAGAAGGGTATCCGTATGCCTAAAAGATTTTCTATTTCTTTAACATACTCGATACTGCCCGGTCCTTTATACAATACATCAATACTATCCACCCGATTAAGGGATTTGATGATAAGACCTGTTTCGGTTGGAACATCAAAAACACTGGCCCTCCTGGTTGGTGGATAATAGAGAATTACATAGGAACCAATCACTGAATTATTCTGTTCAATATTTAAAAGGATATTGAGCACCCGTTCATCGCTTAATATCTCTTCCAGGGGGTCTGTCCGGCTGAAGACATACATACCAAGCCCGCCGGCAACCACAATTATGAACATGAGGAGGAGCAGCATAAAGCTTGAATCGAAGCTAGGGCGTTTCACAAAAGGCCCTCCTGCCGTAGTTCTGCGAGCAGAGCATCGGTTTCTTCAGCCATTGCTTTACCCCGTTTCCGAAGATATTGCTGAGTATCTGAGACCACATGAGCAAATAATACCGGCAAAGAAGCGGTTCTACAAGAAACTCGCAAAGCAGGGTTAATCCCCTCCCGGGAGGGCTCGATCTTATCGGCTATATAGACTATTTTTGCAAGGGCTCCCATTCCAGGACCTCCGAAGGTATGCATTCGAATAGCCTGCAGCAAGGATTCATCGATAATTCCATGGTAGGTCTGCAAATATACCGCGGCAGCCCTGCCATGCATCAGTTCACTCTTTTGTTTTTCTATCGGACTTACCGGTAAGCCGTCCTGAAGCGCCAGGGCTTCTATTCGTTGGGCCCCCAGATGTTTACACATATCATGGGCAATTCCGGCAAGATACCCTGCCCGTTCATCAATATGAAAACGTCTGCACAGTTGGGCTGACAGTACTGCCACGTTCTTTGAATGCAGAAAGCGGTCTGCAGGCAGCCAGGCTCGTGCGGTGTCTTCTATGAGGGTTATCAGGGTTGATGAAGGGCTCCCACCAACGGGACTTGCCCTGTCTTGATAGAGGCCCCGCTCTTTTATAATCGCAGCCACTTGAGGTGGTACCAGGTGGGTCCAATCTGCCTTATTTGCAATCCTCTCACGGATTTGGCTTGATGAAACCGACCATTGTGGATTTTCGATATACCTGCAGGGATAGGGAAAATCCTTGTGGTTGGGACTATTTCTGCTAGCCACGAGCAATTCAGCCTTTTGGACAATTAAGGATGCTTCTTTCCATTTGTAAAAAGAAGCCAGGTGATCATCACCTACAATAAGTCCTAACTTCTCTTCATTCTGATATCGTTGTTCTATATCCGTAAGGGTGTCTATAGTATAGGACAGTCCGCCCCGCCGAATCTCACAGTCATCTATAAAAAAGTGAGGATTTCCAGAAAGGGCCGCCATAAGCATGTCGAGCCGGTCCTGAGCAGTAGCACCACCAGGGGCGTCTTTTAAAGGAGATTGATTGGTCGGAACTAAAATCACCGCATCGTAGTTCAGTTTCTGCTGAACCAGTTCTGCCAGAGCCAGGTGACCGTAGTGAACTGGATTAAAGCTGCCGCCAAAAACCGCAATCTTCACAGACCTGACTGCTCCTCACGATCCATTTCAGTTACCATCCGTGCAAAGGCATGGGACAGTTCCGTAAGACCCTGACCGGTAAATACGGAAATACCCATCACCGTCTCCTCTGGATATCGGGCTTGCAGTGTTTTCAGTCGTTCTTCGGTTCCCTCAAGATCCAGTTTAGTTCCAACGAGAATCCGTTTTTTCTGCATCAACTCGGGCGAAAAGGCTTCGAGTTCCTTTACCAGAACATCAAAAGCCTCCTGGTAGTTGTCATCGGATAGATCAATTAAAAAGGCAAGACCAGCGGTACGGGAGATATGCTTTAAGAACCGAATTCCAAGACCCGCTCCATGACTTGCGCCCTCTATTAAGCCAGGAATGTCCGCTAAAATAATGTCCCGATCATCAATGGTCAGTATTCCCAGATTCGGAATCTTCGTAGTAAAGGGATAGGGGGCAATCTTAGGTCTGGCGTTGGTGAAACGATCGAGGAGACTGGATTTTCCCGCATTAGGAAAGCCCACAAAACCGATATCGGCCATTACCTGTAATTCAACCTTTAGACGGCGGGTTTCACCCTTTTGTCCGGGAAGGGCTTTCCGGGGTGCCTGGTTCGTCGAAGATTTAAAATGAACATTTCCCCAGCCGCCATTACCGCCCTTTAAAAATACAAAACGCCCCTCATCTTTACCGAAATCACGAATTATCTCACCCGTTTCAGCATCTTTAATAATAGTCCCCGGGGGAACCGGTACGATAACATCTTCGCCATGACGGCCATAACGTTGGGACCCTTCGCCGTCCCGGCCGTTTTCTGCCCTGAATACCTGTTTGTAACGCAGGTGAGCCAGGGTCCTTAGGTTGCGGCGTACCTCAAACACCACATCCCCCCCACGGCCGCCGTCTCCGCCGGAGGGGCCTCCCATAGGCACATATTTTTCTCTTCGGAAGGCTACACAGCCATTTCCGCCGTTTCCTGAGGATACTTCGATTATCGCTTCGTCCGCAAATTTCTGCATAGGTTTATAAACACAAACGGCGCGCCCAAGGGGCGCGCCGCGCACTGTTCCATAGATAAGCCCCGTAGGCTTGTATGGCCCGTGATATTATTCGGCTGCACCGGCGGGTACTACCCCAGCCAGTTTCCGGCCCCGGCGTTCAGAAAAAGCAACCGTGCCATCAACTAACGCAAAAAGGGTATAATCAGATCCACAGCCTACATTAACACCGGGATGAATTTTAGTACCCCGCTGACGCACGATAATGGATCCGGCCTTAACAAAAGAACCACCAGAAGCTTTTATTCCAAGATATTGAGGATTTGAATCCCGTCCATTTTTAGCACCGCTACCGCCCCGTTTCCGAGCCATATTGCTACCTCCGCTCTCTTTGTATTCTAACACAGCAATGTTCAGGAAACTCTTCCGAAACCGATACAAGGCCTTCCAGAAGGAAGGCTGTAATACCAGCCACTTGAGCCAAACAGGCCTCGGTATAATCAATTTCCATGAACAGTTCCCCCCGTTCGGGGGCTTTTCCCCGTGCAGTAACCCCTTCTATTTTAGAAAGGGTTCTGAGGGCCGTCCGGGAAAGGACTGAAACGGCGGCACATACCACATCGCCATTTCTTGGCCCTGCGCCGGCGTGTCCGGAAACCTGACAGGATCTTAAGATCCCTTCGGAATCGAGGACCACATCGACGTTTATCATAGGATGGGCTTAAGCCCCGACAATATCCTGAATACGGATGTAGGAATACTGCTGCCGGTGCCCCTTCTTGCGGCGGTAATCCTTCTTAGGCATATACTTAAAGACAATAATCTTTTTGTCCTTGCCATGATTTTCCACAACCGCCTTAACAGATGCACCCTGTACATAGGGAGCCCCGACGGAAACCGTATCACCAGATACCAGGAGAACTGAGTCGATATTCACTGCGGAACCAACCTCAGCATCAATCCTATCCACTTTTAACAAGGCACCTTTTTCAGCCTTGTATTGTTTGCCTTTAAATTCTACCAGTGCGTACATGAACAATCGCCCTCGATTCTATTCGGATAATAATACTTCGGTGTTTATACACCAGCAAATCCCTTTAAGTCAATAGGTTGTACAGAGCCTATACAATAGTACCAGCTGCACAGAGCTTGTTATACAAAGTTCATCGAACAGAGCCCTGACGCCCTTCGCCTACATGACATCCAGAAAAGGAATACATACCAGCGTCATGGCTGACCGCAGAACCTGTAAAACAGCCTGGGACAGGGCAAGCCGGGAGGCTGCCAGATCCGCCGTCTCTGCATTCAGGATCGGACAATCATGATAGAAACGGCTGAAGGCCTTGGAAAGTTCGTATAAATAGGCCGCAATAACCGAAGGATCCATCTGGGATGCAGCCAGCTCGACGGTTTCAGGATAGGTGGCCAGGGTCTTGATGAGGGCCCATTCGGCTTCACCGGTGAGAAGCTCAGGACGGAATTGGCCTGCTTCAGCCAGGGAGCCCGCCTTTTTCCTGAGCATGGAAGAAATCCTGGCTCCCATATACTGCAGGTAGGGGCCCGTATTTCCGTTAAAAGAGAGGGATTCCTTTGGATTAAAGAGCATGTCCTTGGTCGGAGAAACCTGCAGCAGGTAATAATGCAGGGCTCCTACGGCAATTTTTTCCGCCACCGCCTCCCCATCGCCTACCGCCTCTTCCCGGTTCTTTTCCCGAATTTCCTGCAAGGCCATCTCTTTCAGGCTATCGATGAGATCATCCGCATCGACTACGGTACCTTCCCGGCTTTTCATTTTACCTTCCGGAAGGTTCACCATGCCATAAGACAGATGATACAGATTTTTTGCCCAATCGTAGCCCAATTTTTCCAGTACTTTAAAAAGTACCTTAAAGTGGTACTGCTGTTCGGAGCCCACCACATATACGAGCCGCTGGAAGGGCCAGTCATGATGCCGGAAGATAGCGGTACCAATATCCTGGGTAATATAGAGGGATGTGCCATCCTTACGGAGCAGCACCTTTTTATCAAGCCCCTCGGATGTTAAATCGATCCATACCGAGCCGTCCTCTTCCCGATAAAAAAGCCCCTGTTCTAGGCCCTTCAGGACCTCTTCCTTACCCTTAAGATAGGTCTGGCTTTCAAAATAATATTGATCAAAGGACACGCCGGTTCGTTCATAGGTCTTTTTAATTCCTTCTACAGCCCACTGGTTCATCTGTTTCCAGAGAGCCACCGTTTCCGGATCCCCCTGTTCCCATTTTCGCAGCAGATCCTGGGCCCGCTCTTCCGCGGTGGGATCTTCCTGAGACATTTTGTGAAACCGTACATACCAGTCCCCGACAAAGCGGTCGCTCTTTACCCCCTCCGATTCGGGGGTCTTCCCCTGTCCATATTCCTTGTAGGCAAGCATGGACTTGCAGATATGAATTCCCCGATCGTTGATGATACAAACCTTGCGGACCTGTGCACCGCAGGCAGCAAGAATCCGGGATATACTTTCGCCCAGTACATCATTTCGCAGATGCCCCAGATGGAGGGGCTTATTCGTATTAGGGCTGGAAAACTCCACCATAATTTTGCTGTCATTTAAGCTCTGGGGTCGTCCATAAGTGTCGGCCTGATCAAGAATAGATTTCAGAATCTGTCCAGCAACAGCGGATTTTTCCAAATGTATATTTACATAGGGACCTTCGGCTTTTACCGATCCCCAGACATTCGTGGCACCTGAAGCCATAAGCTGTGCCACAACGGCTTGTGCAAGCTGAGGGGGTCCCTTTCGGAGGATTTTTGCGAAGGGGAACATGGGGATTCCCAGATCTCCCAATTCAGGTTTGGGAGGAATTTCCACCACAACTTGATGTTTCTGTATCGTTTCTACGCTGCCATTCTGCCTTGCAATTTCCGTAAGTGCAGCAGCAATCTCTTGTTTCCAAATTTCCTTTATATCCTGCATAGTGCCATCCTGAGGGCTAACCATACCATAGTTTTATATTTAACTCAATTGAGGCTCTTTCAAAACTCAGTGAGTTTTGAAAGAGCAACCTTAGATGTACATGCAGTATTTTTACTATTCTATACCATGTATATAATTATTTTGTTAATGTAAAAATACTGCAAGAGGTTTTTGCAAAAGTAAC
>JAAYUZ010000026.1 GCA_012517385.1 Treponema sp.
CCTGCACCCAGGCGGCGACCATGGTATCCCAGATCCGGCTTGCCCAGGGCGGAATGCCCCAATGGCGGGAGACGGCGTAATCGTATTTAGCGTTATGGGCCACTATTGTCATGGCTGGATCCATGAGGAGCTCCTGCAGGGCTTCCCGGGCCTGTGTTGCATTAATTGCGGGGCTGGTTCCCTGGTGGGCCATGACAGGTATATAAAAGGCTGTTCCCGCTTCGAGGGCAAAGGAAAAACCTACGACAGTAGCTTCCCAGGCTTCAAGAGAATTGGTTTCAAAATCGAGGGCCATGAAACCCTGCTCTCGGGCCTTCTTAAAGAGGCTCTGCAGTTCTTCCAGGTCAGTGATGGCCCGATAGGTGCCTGGTTTCCGTAACGATTCTGGGATGGCGTGGCTGTCTGAGGCGGTCCCGGAAACACTGCTTGGAGGGAGGCGGGGGAAGCTGTTTTCAGCAGGGCTATGTGTATGGTCCTCTGGGGCAGTTCCAATACTGCCAGTCCCGGTATGGTCCGTCCCTGAGCCTCCAGCCGCTGAAGTGGCCGTTCTGGCAACGCCCGCCCTGGATGCGCCGCCCGCAAAACTTCCTCCCGCAGCTGCAGGGCTTCCGCCCGCCTTGGATGCGCCACCTGCAGGGCTTCCGCCTGCCCTGGATGCGCCACCTGCAGGGGTTACGCCTGCAGGGCCTCCGCCTGCAGCTGCAGGATCCAGGTTCAACGCAGCCTGTTTCATTCCCTGTTGCAGGAGATATTGGGCTGCTGAACGGGTGTCCAGGTCATGAATAGCCAGATCATCCAGGGAGGAAAGGGGTAGGGGCACCGTATTACATAGCTCGATAAGGCTGCGAGAAAAATAAGCCATATCACGGCCTTCGGCAAGTTTTTTACCGATAGCCCCTTCGATGCTGGCAAGATTCTTGTAAATTTCATCCAGAGACCCGTAGCGGGCCATCAATTTTTCTGCGGTTTTTTCGCCAATGCCTTTTACGCCGGGTATATTGTCCGAACTGTCTCCTATGAGGGAGAGAATATCTAATACCTTGGTTGGCGGAACCCCCCATTCGGCTTTTACCTGTTCAGGCCCAACAAGTTCCAGGGCTATACCTTCCTGGGGCAGGGTGCTTTTCCCCGGACGCAGCTGATAAATTCCATCCCCAACGAGCTGGAGCAGGTCCTTATCGGATGTTATGGTGTAACAGGACCGGCCTTCTCTTCTGCATTGTTCAGCTATAGTGGCTATGATATCGTCCGCCTCATATCCAGAAACCTGCAATATGGGGATTTTAAGCAGTTCCAGAAATTGTTTTACCAGGGGTACCTGGGCATGCAGGTCCTCAGGGGCCTTCTGGCGGGTTGCCTTGTAGGCCTCATATTTCTGGTGCCGAAAGGTTGGACCGGGTGCATCAAAGGCAACCGCCAGATGGTCCGGCCGTATTCGTTCAGGAAGCAGGTTCCCCTGTGCATCCGCCAGAGGAGCACCATCATTCAAAAGACTGCTGATGGTTCTGGCAAAACCGAAGAGGGCTGACACATTTTCACCCCGGCTGTTACGAAGGGGCCGGCTTATAAAGGCAAAATAAAATCGGTAAATAAGACCGTAAGCATCGATGAGATAGATGGGAGCTTTTTGAGTATTCATCCTTTAATATCAACAAAAGAAGCGGCTCCGGAGTTGTCATACACGGAGCGCCGGGCGGCAAAGGGATTATTCCGTAGGGTTTTTATTTCACTGCGCAGTTGGTCCATCCGTTTTGAAAGCAAGTCCCGGTTCCGCTGAGAACGCTGCACAGCCTCGTTTTTCAATTCTTCCAGGGCCGCCTTTAGTTTTGGGACCTCTGTCTCCCGCTCAGGATAGCTGGCCCTATAGAGGTCTTCCAGGGGATCGATAACCTTTTGTATGGCAAAAATATCGGAAACTATCTTTTCTTCCAGTTCCACATGGGAAAGCAGGGCATCCGTATCACCCTTTTCAATTACATCCCTTTGTTTATCCAGGACTACCAGGTATTCCTGAAAACGGTTCCGCTGTTCCAAAAGAAGTTCCCGGAATCGTTTCAGTACCGCTACCCGATGGGCAAGCTCCTCTTCAGTTAAAGTTTGTTGGTTTACTTCAGATTCGGTGCTTGCCATTGGTCAACCTCACCCAGCTATATTTATTCCAGCAGAAGAATTGTTCTGATGTTCTGTGGCGGTTTTTACAACCACTTCCTGCCAGGCTCCCCGCAGTTCATTCATCATGGTGCGTACCGCTTTAATGCGTTCCACATCCTTCGCCAGATTGGCTTCGAGAAGTTCCCGGTTAAACCAGGTGTATAACGAAAAGAGATTCTGTGCAATCTCGCCGCCCTTATCAAAATCCAAAGATACCATCAATTCGGTGATGATATCCTGGGCTTTTACCAGGGCCTTGTTTATAGGTTCTATCCGGGACGGATCGGGTTTTCCTTTCTGGTTAAGGGTAAGCAGTTCTATGCCCCGGTCCAGCTGTTTAATGGCTTCGTCATAGAGCATGATGATAATCTGGCCCTGACTGGCAGTGCGGACCCTTGTTTCCCGGTAAGCAGATAGTGCATTAGGATAAGCCAAAGCGTTTCCCCTCCAAAGGTGATACTCAACCTAGTTATAGTATCGACCCTATAGTATCCAAAGTAAATCCTTTTTTAAAGATGTTTATATTGATGAACGGGGCCCAGGCATTGAAAATCCATGGGACCCGTTGTGGGCCCTATTCAAAGTGGAGCTCAGCCGCACCGATGGGCCGGATCCTCAGCTGGGTGACCGCCTTTTCGCCGAAGGCGCCTGCCATCCAGGCCTGGTAAGCCGCTACCGATTCCAGGGGTATATAGACCTGAATAGTTCCGGCGAAGCCGCCGCCGTGGACCCGGCAGGCGCCGCGGCCCAGGTCTCGGATAAATTCCCTCGTCATGGCTAAAGCCAGGGATGGGCCCTGTTCGGTCACCGACTTTACGGAAAAGACGGTTTGCAGCAATTCCCATGAAGAATTGCCCGACTCGTTTACCAGACTCAGAAAGGCTTCTATGGATTTCTGCCGTTCTTTCCCCGTTTTAGCCCCATGGTTTTCTGTGATAGCCCTGAGCATGGCATCGACCCGGTCATTTTCTGCAAGGAAATGGAGGGCCCGCAGTATGGCCCGATCGCCGGCCTTTTTGCGCAGGACCGGAATGGCCTCGATGAGCTCCGATCTCCCGATATCCCTGAGAACGGTCTTCCCAAAGTGGGCTGCAATGGCCTTCATCTCTGCGGGTACTGCCGCATATTCATCGGTCAGGTCCGCATGGCTGCCGCCGGTATCGACCACACAGAGGGCATAACCGGAAAGGCTCGGATCAAAGGGAACCTGACGAACTAATGGCTGGGCGGGATCCTTAAAGTCGATGGCCACGGCCCCTCCTGAAGCACAGGCTACCTGGTCCATAAGGCCGCAGGGTTTCCCAAAGTATATGTTTTCTGCCTTCTGGCCGATCTGGGCTATTTCGACGGGGGACCGTTTCCCATCCCCAAAGAGCCGGTCAAAGATGGTGCCGAAGAGGACTTCTACCGCTGCGGAGGAGGAGAGTCCAGAGCCTGAGAGTACGGTGGAGGCGGCATTGGCGGTAAAGCCACGGACCGGCACTCCCCGCTTTTTAAATTCTGCGGCAATGCCCCGAACCAGGGCTTCGGTAGTACCCTGTTCTTCCGGTTTTGGCTCCGTTTCTGCAATATCCAGCACCACGTCGGGATAGCCTGTGGATCTGAAAATAACCTTGGTGTCATTCCGGGGCGCCACAAAGGCCAGGGCATCCAGCTGGATAGATGCGGCCAGGACTTTCCCGTGATTATGGTCCGTATGGTTGCCCCCCAGTTCGGTTCGCCCCGCGGCGGTAAACACATGAATATTCCCTTCGGTTTCAGGAAAGGCTTGTAAGGTAGCTTCCAAGAGGGTTTTATAACGCTTCGTCGCCTCATCAACCTGATCTGTTCCGTATAATTCGGCTAATAGATCCCGGCTGCCAGGTTTGGAAAGCCGGTGCAATAATTCGTGACCTGTCATTACTGCTGCTCCATATAATGGACTTCTGAAAGTCCCCTGAGACGTTCTGCCGCAGATTCGGGGGTAATATCCCGCTGGGGCATGGCCAGAAGTTCAAATCCTACCATGAACTTCCGGACCGTGGCGCTTCGGAGGAGCGGTGGGAGATAGTGCACATGGAAATGCCAGGCCTCGTCGGCTTCGCTG
This sequence comes from Treponema sp., assembly GCA_012517385.1. Lineage (GTDB taxonomy): Bacteria > Spirochaetota > Spirochaetia > Treponematales > Breznakiellaceae > Gracilinema. The sequence goes on from JAAYUZ010000026.1 coordinate 4,238, forward strand.
TCCTTTGCGGGCTTGGTGGGTTTCTGGTGGAAGCCCATGGAATAGGGGAAGGAGGTGAGGAACAGGTTATCGAAGCGGGTCCCCATCCGTTTTAATGCATCGGCAAAGTCGGTGATTTCAGTATCGGTCATCTGGTCAATGGATGCAAAGTGCCGTTTAGGAAGTAGCATCACTTCATAGGGCCATACTGCCCAGAAGGGAACCAGGGCTACGAATGAATTGTTCTGGAAGATAATCCGTTCATTTCTGGATAATTCCTCTGCCACATAGTCACAGAGAAGGCAGGTTCCCTGTTCCTTTTTATAGGTCCGCTGCCGGCTGTCTTCCTTTGCGGGCAGGTCAGGCACATGCTCTGTAGCCCAGATTTGTCCGTGGGGATGGGGGTTGGAACAGCCCATGACGGAACCGCGGTTTTCAAAAATTTGAACATAAGAAATGAGTGGGTCCGAACCCAGGGTTTTATATTTTTCCTGCCAGACCCGGATTACCCTTTCTATCGAAGGTATATCCATCCGGGGCAGGGTCAGATCATGCCGGGGGGAGAAACAGAGTACTTCACAGCGGCCCCGTTCGGTTACGGCCTGGTAGAGGCCCTTGCCTTCATTAAGGTTTTCTTCCGGGGCATCGTAGAGGAGGGCCGCAAAATCGTTGGGGAAGGTAAAGACCCCATCATACTTTGGGTTCTTCACACCGCCGGCCCGTTCATTGCCCGGACAGAGATAGCAGGTTTCGTCATACTCTGGCAGCTTATCCAGGTTAGGTTTTTCTACCTGTCCCTGCCAGGGCCGCTTGGTTCGATGGGGTGAGACCAGGACCCATTCGCCTGCGAGGGGGTTAAAGCGCCGTTGGGGGTAATCCGCTAAGTGCATCATAGAATACTCCGTTACAATAAAATAAAGAGGGGTAACCCGAAGGTATCACAGGTTTATGCCAAAAGAAAGGGGTTTTACAAGTGACAAGAGTACCAGTTTCCCCTTATATTTAAAAGTATGTGGAATTATTTTGCACCCCAGGAAATAACCTGGTATCAGTGGCGGCTCGATGGAGGTCGGGCCTTTTTGCGTAAGAATGGAGAAGAATGGCGGCTTGCATTTGTGTCTGGTTCTTTTATGGAGCTGGTCCCCGATGCGGGAGGTCCAGAGCCGGTGGAGCACCCTGGAACGGCGGCGGTGTCCTTTGCGGTCGGCAAGGGCAAGAGAGTTGCCCTTAGGCCCCATTATGCCAATAAGCCCTATCTCATTACCGTACGAAACGAAGTTCGACTCTTGCCGGGAGCGGAAGCCCGCTTTACTGTGGCCCTGCCGCCTCTTCTGCGTTTTGAGCTGGAGGATGGCACCGTATTAGCTGAAAAACAGCTCTTTAACCTGTCGCCAACCTGGTTTGGTGATAAGGATGCAGGAAACCTCTGTCTCTCATTGCCCTTGATGCTGGATCCCCAGTGCAAGGGTGAGATCAGGACAGTGGAAGAAACCGATGGAAATACCGGTGTGGATACCCTCTCCCGGACTGCGGAATGTAAATCCCTTATTCATTGCGACCTGGTGGTTCGTAATAGCACAAAAAATGAACTGGATCTCAAAAGGCTGGCTATTTTTACTGACCTGATGAACATTTACGAAGAGGATGGCTTTTTGAATGGGGATACGGTACTCATCGATACCACAAACGATGGGGGGCTCAGGATGAGCATTGATGGGGGAACCCATAAAAACCGTAAACAGATCCACACGGGGAACCGGTCTGGCATAAGCGAATTGCTTGTCCGCCGGGGCATCAAATTTTTAAAAGCCATAACTGGCATCTAAGTCGAAAAAAGACAATCTATAGAGGATGTATGTATGAAAATTGAACTGCTTTTTTCTAATATAGGAACCTTTTTTTCTCAATTTGTCTCTGCGGATTTTTATAATAAAATTCTTGGTACCAGCATCGCGATACTGCTCGTGCTTATAGCGTTCAGCGTCCTGAACCGAATTGTTGGTAAGATGTTAGCCGCCACCGTACCCCAGCCCCGGGCCTTTGTGATTAAAAAGGTGATCCGGTATACGGGTTATGTGGTAGCGGTCATGACCCTCTTTAACGCCCTCGGTGTTGACCTGAGTGCCCTGTTGGGAGCCGCCGGTATTGCGGGTATTGCCGTCGGTTTTGCAGCCCAGACCTCGGTCTCCAATGTCATATCTGGCCTCTTTCTTATTTCCGAAAAACCCTTTCAGATAGGGGACGTCATTCAGGTTGGGGATGTGAGCGGGGTGGTTCAATCCATCGATTTTTTATCCGTAAAAATTCAGACCTTTGATAATCGATATATCCGAATACCCAATGAAACCCTCATAAAAACCAATGTGATCAATATTACCCGCTTCCCCATCCGCAGGCTCGATGTATGGGTCTCTGTAGCCTACAATTCTGACCTGGAACGGGTTCGCAGCATCCTCTTCGACGTGGCTTCAAAGAATCCCTATGTGCTCGATAACCCGGAACCGCTTATTGTCTTTGACAAATTTGACGCTTCAGGTATCAACATTCTGCTGGGCCTCTGGTTCGAAAAATCTGAGTATTTGAACCTGAAAAATTCCATAATGGTCGACATCCACCGTCGTTTTGCCGAAGAGGGCATTGAGATTCCCTATCCCAAGATGGATATTTACATGCGGCAGTCCTTGGGTAAGCAGCTTGCAGGTCTGGACAACAGGTCTGGCAATGAAAGCAATTAAAATTATATGGAGATTGTAGTGCTTTTTATTGGTATCGCGGTAGTCATCTGGCCGGAATTTGATTATTTTTAAACTTAGGAGGAAATATCTCATGAGTAATGAACCAAAACGCAGGCCGGTTAAACGCACAAAGAAGGGTTTGCCAAAAAAGAATATCAATTTCCCCTTTGGTGGCGGTAATGATCCCGTGCCGGGTAATAATCCCTTCGGTAATTGGCAATGGCGTTTTTCCCTTGGCTATGTGGTAGTCCTCATTGTGTTGATGAGCCTCTTTAACTATGTGTTTTTACAGAATGTTAATCCAACCATAGATTTTTCTGAGTTTAAGGCAAAGATTGCCTCCGGTGAAATCAAACGGGTGGAGCTCGATTCAAACTATTACACAGGATATACCACTGAAAAAAAGCAATCTCCGGACCTAATAACAAGAAAATATGCACCCCCAGAGGCAGCCTATAGAACCGTACCGATTTATGATCCGGATCTTATCAAGCTGATGGATGAAAAACAGGTCAGTTACTATGCGGTCTCCAGAGAGGGGAGTGCAGTCCTGGACTTTATCTTCAGCTGGCTTCTGCCCTTCGCATTTTTCTTCTTTATCTGGCGTATCCTGATCCGCCGGATGGGGAATATGGGAAATAATGTCCTCTCTATCGGTCAGAATCGGGCCGTTATCGTTGCAGAAGGGGATGTGGTCACCCGTTTTTCCGATGTGGCCGGAGTCGATGAAGCTAAGGAAGAACTCGTAGAAGTGGTAGACTTCCTTAAAAACCCTAAAAAGTACACCGACATTGGAGGCAAAATACCGAAGGGGGTGCTCCTTGTAGGCCCCCCGGGAACAGGAAAGACCCTGCTGGCCCGGGCAGTAGCCGGTGAAGCGGGAGTTCCCTTCTTTAAGATGAGCGGAGCCGATTTTGTGGAAATGTTTGTCGGTGTAGGAGCCGCCCGGGTCCGGGACCTCTTTAAGCAGGCCCGGGAAAAGGCTCCCTGTATCATCTTTATTGATGAACTGGATGCGATCGGCAAAAGCCGCATCACCGGAGCGATCGGCGGAAACGACGAACGGGAACAGACCCTGAACCAGCTCCTTGTAGAGATGGATGGTTTTGATGCAACAAGCGGACTCATCATCCTCGCCGCCACGAACCGGCCCGATGTGCTGGATCCGGCCCTGCTTCGGCCCGGCCGTTTTGACCGACAGGTCCTGGTGGACCGGCCCGACCTGGCTGGCCGGGAGGCGATCCTTAAAATTCACGCCCGGAATGTAAAGCTTTCCCCTGAGGTCGATCTGGGCAAGGTGGCCAGGAAAACCTCCGGTTTTGCCGGTGCTGACCTGGCCAACATCGTGAACGAAGCGGCACTGCTGGCGGTCCGAGCTGGCAGAAAGCTGGTGGAACAGCAGGATTTTGATGAAGCCATCGAAAAAACCGTGGCGGGACTTCAGAAGAAGAACCGGGCCATCAATGAAGAGGAGCGAACCATTGTGGCTTACCACGAGACGGGCCATGCGCTGGTGGCGGCCTTTACCCCCGGTTCCGATCCGGTTCAGAAGATCTCTATTGTCCCCCGGGGCTTTGGAGCCCTGGGCTATACACTCCAGATGCCTATAGAAGACCGGTACCTTATGACTGAAGACGAACTTCTGGGTAAGATTGATGTACTGCTGGGGGGACGGGCCGCTGAGGATGTGGTGTTCGGGAAAATCTCCACCGGTGCGGCCAATGATCTTACGAAGGCTACCGACATTGCCCGCCGTATGATTACCGATTATGGTATGAGTCCCCGGTTCCGCAACGTGGCCTTAACCCAGCGGGGGGCTTCCATGCTGGGGCCCGCCAATGCCGAACCGGTTATGCACCGGGAATATTCCGAATCTACCCAGCAGTATATTGATGAAGAAATAGCCCGGATTGTGAATGAACGCTATCTTAGAGCGAAAAGCCTTCTGACAGAAAAAAAGACCCTTCTGGAGGCAATTTCCCAGCATCTGCTGGAAAAGGAAACCCTGGAAGAACAGGAGTTCAAAGCCCTCCTTTCTGCCAGTTGACGGAATGGACGGCTCGTCCTATGCTTATTATATGGTATTGAATAGAGCCGCCCGAAAAGAAGCTGATACACGGCTGGGCCAGTTACGTCGTTCCGTCAGTATTCATGTATTTACCCATCGCTTCGAAGACAGCCTGTCCCGCGAGGTACGGCAGCTTGCGGAGGAACTGGCCGAAGTGTCCAGCAGGGTATCGGTAGAAATCAGTGAGGCTACCGAAAGCGGCGACCTCCTGCGAAAATTCCGGCTGGATACCATCCCTGCTCTGGTGCTGACCACCAAGGATGCTCCTGAAATCCGAATCTATGGTTTACCCCTGGTATATGGGTTTGACCTTTTATTGGATCTACTCATTAGTTTGGGGTCCCTGGCTGAACCAAAACCAGAACTGGTAAGCTTTTTGCAGAGCCATAGTGATAGGGCTCCTCGAGCTCCAGTTTCAATTGATCTGCTTGTATCCCGATATCAGCCAGCCTCAGTCGAAGCTGCTGCAGTTCTGTGGCGGCTTATAAAGGCTGAAAAAGCCGGTTTTGGTACCGAACATTGTATCGCATCAATACGTATAACTGAAGATTTTCCCCAATGGATTCATCGATCCGACGCATCCAACCTTCCCTGTCTGCATCTTGAATCTAGGGAAACCCTTTCGTGGCCCTTCTCAGACGAGCTTATTGCAGAAAAGGCCCTCTTCGGTCATAAATAGGTCGCGGAGGATCCTATGTTAACAAGCAAACAGCGCAGTTTTCTTTCAGGGTTAGCTGCTTCCCTGCAACCTACGGTCATGATTGGCAAGGAGGGCCTCTCCGAAGGGGTGGTCCGGGCTTTGCAGAATGAATTGAATGTGCGAGAACTGGTAAAACTTCGGTTTATCGCATCCAAGGAAGATCGGCGCAGCTTTTCAGAACAGCTTGCTCAGGAAGCGGGTGCAGAACTGGTCCGGGTTATCGGGAATGTGGCGATTTTTTATAAAATGGCCGAGGATGCAGAAAAACGAACTATTACCCTGCCCTGACCTGAACTTCCCTCTATATATGCTGTAACTGAAATGTACTACCTGGCTCCCAGTATCTTGCGCTTTGACGCCCTACCGGATACTATATAACTCTATTATTATTCATGAGGTGTATGCTGTGAGACGATTGTCCACTTTTTTATGTGCCCTGCTGTGCAGTTTGGTAATTATACTTTCTGTTCCCGGTCAGGAAATACTAACCGCAGAGAAATACCTTTCTATGGTTGCAGAAACCTACGGCGGTATTAAGGATTACAGTGCAAAAATTATGGTAAGTGCCGGCAAGACCGATATGTATGGCACCATAATCTATAAAAGTCCCAATCTGGTCCGTATTGATTTTACCAGGCCGGAGGAACAGGTTATTGCCTATAATGGGGACACCCTTACGGTATACCTGCCAGAATATCGGGCGGTCTTAAGTCAGACCACTTCTACGAACAGCAGTTCCGCCGGGGCGTCATTAGCGTCTGCCCAGGGCTTGGGATTACTTCGTAAGAATTATAACAGCGCGTATACTGTTGGCCCCGATCCTGTTCCCCTCGAACAGGGATCTTCGGAATTGGTTATTAAACTAACCCTTACCCGGCGCAGTGTTTCGGAGGGCTTTAGAGAACTCAGGCTCAGTATTAATCCGGATACTAAGCTTATTCGGAGAATCGAAGGGGTTACCCTGGCAGGGGACACAATTATATTTAACTTTACGGACATTAAGCTGAATCAGGGCATTGGTGAATCCCGATTTGCCTATGATTCCCCCGCTTCAGCAAACGTATATAACAATTTCCTCTTTAAGGATTCAGAATAAGGAAAAGTAAGGTAGGAGGCTATTGTGGAATCGATCGGAGAACAGCTGCGTTCTGCCAGGGAAGCAAAGGGTATTACCTTTGAACAGATATATCGAGATACAAACATCCCTAAAAAATACCTCGAAGCCCTTGAGGCAGAGGATTTTGCTCAGTTCCCGGGCGAAACCTACCTCTTAGGTTTCATGAGAAGCTATGGGGACTACCTGGGACTTGATTCAAAGGAATTATTAGCCTTGTACAAGTCCATAAAAATTCAGGAACAACCGGTCCCGATGGAACAGCTGCTTCGGGATCCAAAACCTGCAAACAGGCTCCCGCTTTTTATTGCCGCTGGAGCAGCGGTGGTAATCGTGGGGGTGGTTCTTTTTTTTGTATTCAAGCCCAAAACCGATACCGCTGTGGCTGAACAGAAGGTTCGAAAGCCGGTAGAGTATGCCCTATCCAGCGGAATCCTTGAGAAACGGTACTATATCGGAGATGCGGCACTCATCAACCTGGGGGATCAAAAATATCGTTTGGAAGTGGGACAAATTACAGATCGGGCGATCCTGAGCACCCCCGCCGGTGATACTGCGGTAGAGCTGGGTCAGGAAATCCCCCTGGATATCAATGGGGATGGAACCCCGGATCTAAAAATCTTTGTGGCGGATCTGGTTAAAAATAAGAGTGATAAGGGTGTGCTTCTGCGGATTGCAATGAATGGTTCTGCCGCTACCGAATCTGCTGCGGCAAGCGCTACACCGGCTACTAATTCTACCAGCCCCGCTGCAACGACGGCCGTTGAGGCTGCCCCCGCCCCAGTGGTGGAACCTACCGCAAGCAGCCCCGCACCGGCTAATGCTCCGGTTCTGCTCTCTTCGCCAAACCCCTATCCTTTTACCCTGCAGGCAACCTTTAAGGGGAACTGTCTGCTTCGCTGGGAAAGCGACAGGAAGGACCGGGATGAACGGTACTTCCAGAAAGCGGATATCCTGAATGTTCAAGCCCAGAATGGGATTCGGATATGGCTCTCCAACGCCAGTGCGGTCAAATTCCAGGTCATCGGGGGTGGCAAGACTGTAGATGTGGACCTGGGAGGCCCTGGCGAAGTGGTGGTTACGGACCTTAAATGGGTCAAAGATGATGATGGCCGCTATAAACTTACCACAGTTCGGCTTGATTGATGAGTAAACGTTTTTATCTTGATCCCCACGGTTGTGCAAAGAACCAGGTCGATGGTGAAACCCTCATGTCGGTTCTGGAACGGTCGGGCTGGGAAGCCTGTGCCGATGCGGAACAGGCAGACCTGGTTATTGTCAATTCCTGCGGTTTTATCGAAAGTGCTAAACGGGAGTCCATAGAAGCGGTACTCTCTTATAAGCAGCTATACCCCGACAAACGGGTTCTCCTGGCTGGCTGTCTTGCTCAGCGCTATGGGGATGAACTGGCCACAGAACTGGAGGAAGCGGACGCCCTCTTTGGCAACACTGATCTTTCCCGTATTACCGAAGCGGCGGAACTCGCCATGGCGGCCTCCCATACCGCCCTGGTACCTCCCCTGGATCCTACGGGCCGAACCGATTTTGCCCGCTGTTCCGACGACCGGCCCCTCCTTTCCCTCCCCGGTTCGGCCTATGTGAAAATTACCGAAGGCTGCGATAATCGCTGTACCTACTGTGCCATACCCCTCATCCGGGGCAATCTGCGCAGCCGAACCATAGATTCAATAGTAGCTGAGTGCTCAGGGCTCCTCCAGCGGGGAGTTAAGGAACTCTGCCTCATTGGCCAGGATCTGGGCTCCTATGGGAAGGACGGCGCCAATGGAGCCTTTGAGCCAGGCCAATGCAGACTGCCCGAACTGCTTTCGGCTCTTTCGGATCTTGCTGGTGAGTTCTGGATCCGTCTTCTCTACATCCACCCTGACAATTTCCCCATGGAGATCCTGAATCTCTGTAAAAAGGACCCCCGGATACTTCCCTATTTTGATCTTCCCTTTCAGCATGCCTCAAAGAACATTCTCAGGCTGATGAACCGGCGGGGGGATAGTGAAACCTACCTTGATTTGATCGCTACCATACGGCGGGAACTGCCGGATGCCACCATAAGATCCACCTTCCTTGTGGGATTCCCCGGTGAAACCGAGGAGGATATGGATATACTTCTCGATTTTCAGCAAAAGGCCCATCTGGACTGGCTTGGAGTGTTTACCTATTCCCGTGAAGAAGATACTCCCGCCTATTCTATGAAAGGCAGGGTCCCCAAGAAAGTTGCCGAAGGGCGAAAACAGCGGATTGAATCAGCCCAGATTCCTATAACTGAAAAAAGGATGGACCGTTTTGTAGGTAAAACACTTCCGGTTCTTGTAGAAGAGCGGGTAGAAAATGAGGACGGTCTTTATATAGGCAGAACAGTTTGTCAGGCCCCTGAGGTTGATGGAGCAACGGTCCTAAGCTCCGATTATACCCTCACTCCGGGAACCATTGTCAGTGCCCGGGTCTTTTCCCGTGCCGGCTTTGATCTGGATGCGGCCTTTCGCAAGATACCGTGAGAGCCTTCTATGGATAGCTACCTTTCTGTATTAAACCCGGAACAACGCCAGGCGGTTCTCCATTGGGGTAAGCCTCTTCTTATCCTGGCCGGTGCCGGTTCAGGAAAGACCAGGGTCATTACCACTAAAATTGCCTATCTTGTACGCGAAAGAGGTATAGACCCCCGGTCCATTCTGGCGGTTACCTTTACCAACAAGGCGGCCCGGGAAATGGCAGAGCGGGCCCAGTACATCGATGGCCGGGCAGCCGATGCCATGATACGGACCTTTCATTCCTTCGGTGCCTGGTTTCTTAGAAGGAACGGGGCTCTTATAGGCCTGGACAGCAATTTTGTCATCTATGATGACGATGACACGGTAACGCTCCTTTCAAGTCTCATGCCCAATGCAAACCGTGCGGAGGCTGCCCGGGTTGCCCATCTCATCGCCCGTGCAAAGGATTATTTTCTTAATCCCGATGACCCGGAACTTGCCCTCATTGACCATCGACCCCAGTTCAGAGAACTCTACGCCCGCTATGAGGAGCGGCTCCGTTCCATAGGGAATGTGGACTTTGGGGACCTTATCAAAAAGCCCGTAGAAATTCTCCGGACCTTTCCTGAGGTAAAACAACGATTTCAGGAGCGTTTTCAGGTAATCCTTGTGGATGAATACCAGGACTCCAATGTGGCCCAGTTTGAGCTGCTTAAGGAACTCTATACACCCCAGACCTACCTCTGTGTTGTCGGTGATGATGACCAGTCTATCTATAGGTTCCGGGGGGCCGAGGTAAGAAATATACTGGAGTTTCCCGACCGCTTCCCCGATACGGACCTTATCAGGCTGGAACGCAATTATCGATCCACGGCCCCCATTCTGGCGGTGGCTGGCACCGTGGTGGATAATAACCGGGGCCGGCTTGGCAAGACCCTGCGGGCAGAACGGGGGGATGGTAAACTGCCAACCCTCGTCTTTTTGCCGGATCAGGAGACAGAGGCTTCCTTTTGTGCAGAGCTTATCGAAAAGTCCCGGCAAAAACAGGGAAGCGCCTATGCCGATTGGGCTATTTTATATCGGACCAATGCCCAATCCCTGACCTTTGAGACTGAATTTTTACGCCGTCATATTCCCTATAAGGTCGTTGGTTCCTTAAAATTTTATGAACGGGAAGAGGTCAAGGATGCCCTGGCCCTGCTCTCTATTCTGGTAAATCCCCGGGATGAGATTGCCTTTAAGCGTGTGGTGAATAAACCTGCCCGCGGTGTGGGGCAGGTTACGGTAGACAAAATCGTAGAAGCGGCCGCACATTTCATCGCAGAGTCTGACAGGGCAGAACAGCGGGGGAATCTTATAGAAGCCTGCCGACGGATGGCCCCAGAGCTCTCTAACAAGGCGAGAACCGGCCTCGAAGGCTTCCTGTCTGTGCTTGAACAGGGCCGAGTGATGCTGGAAGCTGAACCTGAGACGGAAAGCCTCTCACGGCGCAGGAAAGCCACTTCATCGGATCATCTCGTAGCTGGTGAGGGCCTCTCAGCCCTTATCGTCTATATGCTGGAAGCAAGCGGTATTGCGGAGTATCATGCCTCGGAAGATGAAATTGCGGGAACCCAGCGGATTTCGAACCTGCAGGAGTTAGCCAATGCGGCAAGTTTGTATGCCTCTACATTGGAAGGGCTGGCAGAGTTCCTTGAACATATAGAATTGGACCGCTCAATGGAAAGCGGAGAGGAAAGCACCGATTCGGTTACCCTCATCACGGTTCATAATACTAAGGGCCTGGAATTCCGAAGGGTTATCATAACGGGGCTTGAACAGGGAGTATTTCCCCGGGATGACAAGGAGGATGAAGACCTGGAGGAGGAACGGCGCCTCTTTTATGTCGGGGTTACCCGGGCTATGGATGAGCTGTACCTTACGACCTGTGCATTACGGCGCATGTACGGGAGAACAAACCTGAACCAGCCCTCCCTTTTCTTATCAGAAATTCCCATGGATTATATAAAAACCCTGGGGACCATACCGCGAGGCTTTATCCCGGGACCTAAGCAGCCTTCGCTGGAAGATGGAACTCCTGGCGATCCCAGCGGCTGGCCCCACGGATCCAGTAACCCCAACGGCCGGAACCCCGGTTCCCGGAGCTCCTATGGTCTCCGTGGACCTCGGGCCCCTCGGACCGTTTCCAGCGATGGCCGCTGGCGGCTCGGAAACGGGATCTTTCATGACGATTATGGCTATGGCCAGGTGGTGGGTATAACCGAGGGGCCCGAGGGCCCCCTTATCGAGGCCTATTTTGAAACAGGGAAACAGGTCCGCTTTCTAAGCAAGTACCAGAGCGGGCGCTTTATGAGGATAGACCGGGATGGAAACTAGGTTGCTGAACTATGTGGAACCCATACGGCGCGCCAGGGGAGATTTTCTTTATACCTATAAAGGAAATCGACTGGTGGATCTATGGAAACAGGGCGGTCGGGCCATACTTGGTCATGGTCAAAGTCATCAACTGACCATACTAAAAAACACCCTTGCCCGTGGAGTCTGGATGTCCGCCCCCCATCCTGGAATGGGTCACTTAGAAAAGGCGCTCAAGCGTCTGTTTCCCGCTAAAGAAAGAAGGATCTATCAGGGCCTGCATCGTGCTATCAATCATTTAGAGTCCCTGTTAGGCCGCCAGATTCGCTGGGAAACTATACCCGATCCGGCATCTCCTTGGGAACGGCCTGAATGGCAGGGCCTGCAAAACAGGATAAGCCTGTGGCGACCCTGGGTGTCTACCGCAGGCCAGCAAGACCAGGAACAGGATATACTCATACCCCTTTTGCCCTTCGCCTGGCCGGAATCAGTGGCTGTTCTGGTGCTCTCCCCGTCTATGGCTTCCCAGGTTCCCTCCAGTGACTTGCTTTCGCCGGTTTTTGCAGAATATGCCCAACGGGCAGTGTATGATTTAATTAAAACACAACAAGAGGCCCCGGTACTGCGCGTATCAAAGGTACTCAGAAGCCTCAGCGGTTCATCAATCTGGAAGGGTTCGGGACTCTACTGGTATGCTGATCCACGACTTTCTGCCGAAAAATACGAAAAGCTCTTTTTAAACTTTCTTCAGGAAGGTTTTCTCCTGCCCCCAGACCCGGCGGATCCGCTGATTCTCCCCTGGTCCCTCAGTCCGGGGCTCGAGGTAAAATTGGCAAAGCTCTTGTCTTTTACGGACGAAGCATAGATACTATACCTATGGATATCGGTCAGCTTATTTTCATCGTAAGCCGTTTGTTTTTCGGC